>JAJYKH010000168.1 GCA_021788685.1 Deltaproteobacteria bacterium
AAGGAGCTCATGCCCATTCCTTTTCTCGATCAGCTGGGCCTGCTCATTCTCTACGTCTCCCTGGTGCTCACCATCTGGTCCGGCATCGATTACTTCTACCGGTTGCAGTCTGTCTTCCTGGCTACGAGCTCGGTAAAATAGGGAAGTGCCGCCAGACCCGGCACCTGGGCCATCATCAGCCTGGCGCGCGTGTGCTTCGAGCCCTTTTCCGGGCATCCTGGGGCTCGCTGCCCACGAAGACCGGAACGATCAATTCAGACAAGGCCGGGAGGCGGTTGTCAGCCTTGTTGGGCTTGACAGCCTATGAGGAAGATCTCTATATTGTCGCATTCTTGAGATGACCCGCCGGAGTGGTGAAACTGGTAGACGCACGGGACTCAAAATCCCGCGGGGGCAACCCCATGTCGGTTCGATTCCGACCTCCGGCACCAAATCATAATCCAGAGCAATCTGGAGAGTTCCAAAAAGCCCGCACCTGACAACAGGTTGCGGGTTTTTCTTTGTCCATCGTTGTCCACCAAAATCCATTGACAACCGGGGGTACTTGGGGGTAGAAACGGGGGTAGGTAGGGCCTGGGGGTATCGAAAACACCCCCTCCGGTCTCACACTCTTGCGGGACGCGGGATTCGGGATGGATTTTGGCGAACGCAGCCACATCTGCGAACATGGTTCCAGAATATGGCCTGAACGATTGCTGTATACAAATCCATTCATGTCCCATAGTTAGAAGATTAAAAGGAGTAGTTTTATGCCGACCGACAAGCTCACCGACCCCAGGGTCCGGCAGGCCAAGCCGGGGAAAAAAGCCTACAAACTCTTTGACGGCGGTGGGTTATACCTGCAGGTGTCCCCCCAGGGCTCCAAGCTCTGGCGGCTGAAGTACCGATTCGGCGGCAAGGAGAAGCTCCTTTCTATCGGCTCCTACGACAAGGGCATTTCGCTGAAGCGAGCCCGCGAGGAGCGCGACAAGGCCCGTGAGCTGCTCGCCGAGGGCATCGATCCGGCCGCCGCCAAACAACAGGCAAAGCACGCCGAACGGGAGCGGGTGGAGAATTCTTTCCGGGCTCTCGCCCTGGAATGGGCCGAAACTTACGGCGCCCGGTGGACGGAATCCCATCGCCACCAGGTGATGGCCTCTCTCGAAGCAGACGCCTTCCCATCCCTGGGCGAGCTACCCGTCAAGGAAATCACCCCGCCGATGGTCCTGGAGGTCATCCGGGCCGTGGAGGGCCGTGGGGCTCTCGATGTGGCCTCCCGTGTCCTTCAGCGGACGAACGCCGTCTTCCGTTACGCCATCCATACCGGCCGGGCCACTTACAACCCGGCGGCTGACATGCAGGGAGTCTTGAAAACCCGCAAGGTGGAGCACCGTGCCGCCATCTCCCGCGCCGAGCTGCCGGAACTGCTCCAGAGGCTCGATGCTTACCCCGGCGACCCCATCACCAAGCTGGCCCTGAAGCTCATCATGTTGACCTTCGTCCGGAGCGGTGAGCTACGGGGCGCCCGCTGGGAGGAATTCGACCTCGAACAACAGGAATGGCGCATCCCTGCCGAGCGCATGAAGATGCGGGCGCCACACATCGTTCCCCTTTCCGCTCAGGCCCTAGCCGTTCTCGAAGAGCTGAAAGCCTTCACTGGCCGTTTCCCGCTGCTCTTTCCCTCACAGAGGGACTTTGGAAAGCCCGTCTCGGAGAACACGATGCTCTATGCCCTTTACCGCCTGGGCTACCACAAGCGGGCGACGGTGCACGGATTCCGGGCCTTGGCCTCCACCATCCTGAACGAGACCGGCTTCCGGCCGGATGTGATCGAACGCCAGCTTGCCCATGTCGAGAGGAACAAGGTCCGGGCGGCCTATCACCGTTCGGAATACCTGGAGGAACGACGGAAGATGATGGGCTGGTGGGGGGCATTCATCGAGAGGCAGGCGAACGAAGAGAAGGTGGTATCGATCCGGAGGGCATGAGTCTTTGTACCAATCGGACCGGCTAGGCTGATCCCCGAAAAGCCGCGCCCCTGGCGGCCTGCCGGTTCCGATTCTTTTACCAGGGCAACCCGAGGGAGGTTGATGGATGGCTCCAGGCGAAAAATATGTACCCTTGGCATATGTGGCTGAAAAATGGAATCACCCCATAGACGATCTTCTTGAATGGGCAGTTCAGGAAGAGTTTCAATTGTTCTTTTCTGGTGAAAAAGGTTGGCAGCCTCTTTCTAGCGCGACTATTAAAAGTCATGGCAGGCACCAAAGGGCCATGGCAAGCTTCTACCAGCCGCCTTTCAAACCTTCCGGTCCCCCCTGGTATGAGGGATTACGTCTCGCGAGGGATCAAATCTCCGAGATGGAGAAGAAATTTCCTGAGTTGGCCGGCAATCAGGATAAACCCACTAGCAAGACAGAAGTTGCCCCGCCACCCCCCGCCAGCAATATAGCCGAAACGCCACCTGACGCGCCTGCCCCACCCGCCATGTCGGGAGAGAAACCCCTGATTGGCCGGAAGGCGATAGCCTCTTACCTCGGGGTAAGCGAAAGCACGATCAAGAACTACATGAAAAAAAAGGGCTTCCCCTTCTTCTCCCAAGGTGGCCAGAGGTGCGCGTACCCCTCGAAATTGAATGCGTGGCGCCAGAAGAAAAAATGAAATTGTCCGTTTTTGGCCGTTCTAAATAGCCGTTTCCCTCCTTGCTAAAACGCCTCGATTCGCCCCGAACCCTTGTTCCTCTTGGCGTGGCGGCCGAAAGCTTCCGCCTGTCCTTCTCTTTCCCTCCCTCGAAATTGTCCGTTTTTAGCCGTTTTTGACCCCCTTTTTGCCCGGTTTGACCGCCGACCGGACAATGACGCGGGCTGAGCCGTTACTGTAGCTTCCTAGAAAGTTCGTTGACTGCCAGCGAGCACAACCAGAGGAGGCACCATGCAGCAAGAAATCATCCTGCTCCGTTTGCCCGAAGTAAAGCGCCGTACCGGCCTGAGCCGATCTTCCATTTACGATGGCATGGCGAGAGGGCTCTTCCCAAGAAGCGTGCATATCAGCCAGCGCGCCGTGGCATGGGATTCCCGGTCCATCGATGCTTGGGTTTCTGCCCGGCTTGCCGGCCGCGAAGGAGAGGCGGCATGATGGCCCGCTTCCGTCAATGGTGCTACCGCCGGGTCCTGCACGGATTGAAGTCAGACCTGGAGCGCCGCATCGCCAATGATTTCGATCCGGAGCTTTCGGCGGCCTTGGATTCAGTGGGCCTCCTTTTGGAGGTGCTGCGATGATGGCGGCCGTCCGCGCCATGCTGGGGTGCATCCCAGCCGACACCGGCCGCGACCAATGGGCACGGGTGCTCATGGCCGTCAAATCGGAGTTGGGCGAGGCCGGCTTTGACATGGTGGATGAGTGGAGCAGGACGGCCAGGAACTACGATCCCCAGGCCCTTCGAGACACTTGGAGGTCCATCAAGGGCAATGGCGGCATCACCGGCGCCACCCTGTTCCACCTGGCAGGGCAACACGGGTACAACGGGGCGCCCCCAAAGCCGCCCACTGCGCAGGAGCTTGCCGAGCGAAGGCGGCGGGCTCTTGAGGCGGAGGCTGAGAAAACCAAGCGACATGCCGAAGCGGCAGGAAAGGCACTCAAGGTCTGGAAGGCCGGGCAGGCAGCGGGCGCCGATCACCCATATCTTGCGCGGAAAGGTGTCCCTCCCACCGACACCATGCGGGAGGTCGGCATCAGCCAGTTGAAAAGCATCCTTGGCTACATCCCCAAGGCAAAAGGCGAAGAACTGGCCGGGCGGGTGCTGGCTGTGCCGGTGAAGGTGGGCAATACCCTGACCACCTGTGAGCTGGTCGACCAAGACGGCCGGAAATCCGCCATTCTCAACGGGCGCAAGTCTGGTGGTTTCTGGGCCGCGCAACCCCTGCCTGCCGGCGATGGCACCGGCGTTACCATCCTGGTCGGGGAAGGGGCGGCAACGGTACTGTCGGGCCGTGAAGCCTCTGGCTATTGCGCTGTGGCGGCGCTGAGTTGCGGCAATCTAGAGGCGGTGGCCCGTGACATGCGAAACCGCTACCCCAAAGCCCGGCTGGTCATCCTGGCGGACCTGGGCACCGGTCAACAGCACGCGGAACATGCAGCGCAATCGGTGGGCGGCCTCCTGGCCGTGCCCGAATTCGGCCCGGCGCGTGGACCGAAGGACACCGACTTCAACGACCTGGCCCGGCTGCAAGGGCTCCCCGAGGTCAAGCGCTGCATCGAGGCGGCGAGGACAACATCCATGGAACAGTGCAGCGTTGCGCTTGGCGAACAGGCACCGAGCGATGCGGCCGTCATTCATCGGCTTGCCTCCCTTTCTCCCCTCGACTACGACCGGGAGCGGGAGGCGGCCGCCAAGGACCTGAAGGTGCGGACGGCGACCCTTGACAAGCTGGTTGCCGCTGCCCGGAAGGACGAAGAGCAGCCGGCCGGCCTTGTCTTCGATGACGTGGAGCCCTGGCCGGAAGCGGTCAATCCGGCGGCCCTGCTCACCGCTGTCTCCGCCACGGTGCGCCGGTTCATCGTGTGCAGCCAGGAGACCGCGGACGCGGTGGCTTTATGGGCGGCCATGAGTTGGCTAATCGACGTGGTACAGGTGGCCCCCTTGGCAGTCATAACCGCGCCGGAAAAACGCTGTGGGAAGTCGCAGCTCCTTTTCCTCCTGGGGCGCTTGGTGGCCCGGCCCCTCACCGCGAGCAACATTTCCCCGGCGGCGCTGTTCCGGGCTATCGACGCTTGGAAGCCGACGCTCCTTGTCGATGAGGCCGACGCCTTCATGCGGGAAAACGAAGAGCTGCGGGGTCTCCTCAACTGCGGCCACACCAGGGATTCCGCCTACATCGTGCGCGTGGTAGGAGAAGACTTCACGCCGACGAAGTTCAACGTGTGGGGTGCCAAGGCCCTGGCCGGCATCGGCCGGATGGCGGATACCCTGATGGACCGGTCCATTACCTTGGAGCTGCGGCGCAAACTTCCTCATGAAGAAGTGGATCGGCTCCGCCACGCAGAGGCCGGCTTATTCCAGACCCTTTCCCGAAAGCTGGCGCGGTTCGCCGATGACGCACGGGAGGCGGTGCGAAAGGCGCGCCCTGACCTCCCGGCGAGCCTGAACGACCGGGCGCAGGACAATTGGGAGCCGCTGCTTGCCATCGCTGAGGTAGCCGGAGGATCGTGGCCGGCCCTGGCCCGGTCTGCCGCCTTGAAGCTCTCCGGGACGGAGAGTCCCCTCCAGAGCGTCGGCACCGAACTGCTTGGCGATATCCAAGAGGTCTTTGAGACGAAGCGAATCGACCGTATCAGCACGGCGGACCTGATCGCGGCCTTGTGCGAGGATGACGAGAAGCCGTGGGCCACATACAACCGGGGCAAGTCCATATCCCCCCGGCAGGTTGCCAGCCGGCTAGCCGAGCACGGAATCAGGAGCAACACGATCCGCGTCGGAGTCACCACCCCCAAGGGTTACATGCGGGACCAGTTCGAAGAGGTGTTCGCGCGCTATTTGGCCTCTTCCCCCTCTCCAAGCGCAACACCGCCACAAGCCGCACCAGATAAGGATTCTCCTGTTGCGGATGAAACGCAACGTTGCGGCAACAAAATTCTATCCGCAACACGCAATCCCGCGTGGGACAAGGGTTGTGGCGGTGTTGCGGATAGAAAGGGGGAGCCGGAGAGAAGGCATGAAGAAACCAAAAAGGTGGTTCGGCTATGAACGCGGCAGAAATCATCGAGTGGTTGGAATCGGAATGCGGGGTGGAAGTGACCTTGGCCCCTCCCGGCGACCTTGACGTTTCCGGAAACGAAAAAGCCTTGGAAAGGGCTCTTCCTTTGTTGCGGGAGCGCAAGGCCGAGATTGTGGACCTGCTAACCCGGAAGCAACTCCCCGAAGTGGTCCGGTGGCTGAAGCCCTGCCCGGTCTGCGGCGGCCTGGATTTCGTTGAGCGCACGGCCGGCGGCTTCTTCTGTTCCGGATGCCAGCCCACACCGGAGGAGAACGTGAAGCACCGGGTGCGGGCGCCGGGGGAGATCATCCGGGCGCTTGGCTATGGCTGCGGGAAGTGCGGCAATCGGATTTACCGGCAGGTGTCCGCCGGCTGGTTGTGTGAAGGGTGCGGCATGGTCTTCGAGCTGATAGGCGGCTCCCGTGGGCCGGTTCCGGTGCACTGATGGCCGGCCTATCACCGACACAACGGACGCTCCGGGCTCTGCGGGAGCACGGCCTTGTGGCCGGGATCGTGGAGCGGTTCAACCCTTACGCC
>JAJYKH010000169.1 GCA_021788685.1 Deltaproteobacteria bacterium
GGAGCGGCGCTTGGCCGCCAAGCGGCGGCGGAGCGGCCTGAAGCGGCAGCGGCGGGATGGGGGAGACTAGGGCAGTCCCGCGAAATCAAACAAAGTTCTTGCCTTCGCCAGGGGGTGGTGGTACAACGCAACCCAGGCACGTGTGCAGTCCGTCAGGAAAGACCCGCAGAAGCTCCGCGCCACGCGGCATTTTCATGCGGGGTCGCGCTGCACGAACACTCGCGTTTCCCGCGCGAAGAACAAAGAGGTAAGGACTTAGGAAAATGGCAGAAGGCACTGTGAAATGGTTCAACGATGGCAAGGGCTTCGGATTCATCAAGCAGGACGATGGTCCGGACGTGTTCGTTCACTTCTCCGCCATCCAGGGGGAAGGGTTCAAGAGCCTGGCCGAGGGCCAGCGGGTCAGCTTCGACGTCGTCGAAGGCGGCAAGGGTCTGCAGGCGGCCAACGTCCGTAAGTTGTAAGCATCGTTTCGAGCTGCCGATCCGAAGCTCCGCGGGGCCACCCGCGGAGCTTTTTTTTGTGCGCCATCCCCGCGCCCCGAAATTGCTGTCGTCCATTTCCTCAAAATGAAGAAAGGGAGCCTGAGAGGCTCCCTTTCCGGTCCATATCTCTACGACAAAAAGTTTACAGCTTGAACAGCAGGTCGCTGTAAGTGGGCACCGGCCAGATGTCGCGGGGGGTGAGCGCCTCCAGGGCGTCGATATCCGCGCGCAGGCTGGTGACCGCGGTGACCACCTTGTCGCGGTAAGCCGCGCTCTGCTTGTCCACCTTGTCGATGGCCTGGGCCTTCTTGGTTTCCTCTTCCAGCTTGGCGACCTTCTTGGTCACCGAGCCGAGCAAATTGGAAATCTGGGCCAGCAGGTCCTTCTGAACCGCGCCGTACTTGCCGACGGCGTTCACGGAATTGCCGAGCTCGGTCATGAAGCGGATCACCGCCGGGATGTACTGGCGGCGCACCATCTGGGTCGCGGCCTGGGCCTCGATATTGATGTGCTTTGCGTACTGCTCGACGTAGATGTCGTAGCGGGAGTGGAGCTCCTCCTTGCTCAGCACCTTGTACTTGGCAAACAGCTTGCTTGCCTTGGGAGTGGTGAAGGCCTTGAGGGCGTCCACTGTGTTCCGGGTATTGGGCAGGCCGCGCTTTTCCGCCTCCTTCACCCACTCTTCGGAGTAGTTGTTGCCGTTGAAGATGACCCGGCCGTGGGCCTGGAGGGTCTCCTTCAGGATGGCGAGGATCTCGGCATTGACGTCCTTCGCTTTCTCCAGCCGGGTGGCGATCTCATCCAAGGCCTCGGCGGCGATGGTGTTCAGGGCCACGTTGGGGCCGGAGATCGATTGGGAGGAGCCCACCATCCGGAACTCGAACTTGTTGCCGGTGAAGGCAAACGGGGAGGTGCGGTTGCGGTCGGTGTTGTCCTTGGGCAGCTCGGGCAGGGAATCCACCCCGATCTTGAGGACCTCGCAGCCGTTCTTTTTGCAGACCTTGCCCCCGCTTGCCAGATTGATGAGCACGTCGGTCAGCTCCTGGCCGAGGAAGATGGAGATGATCGCCGGCGGCGCCTCGTTGGCCCCCAGGCGGTGGTCGTTCCCGGAGCTGCCGCAGGTGGCGCGCAGGATGTCGGCATGGGTGTCCACCGCCTTGATGAGGGCGCAGACGAAGACCAGGAACTGGGCGTTCTCCCCCGGGGTGCTGCCCGGATCAAGCAGGTTGAGGCCGTCGTCGGTGCCCAGGGACCAGTTGTTGTGCTTGCCCGAGCCATTGATGCCGGCGTAGGGTTTCTCATGGAGCAGGCAGATCATCCCGTGGCGGAGGGCCACCTTTTGCATGGTCTCCATCACCAGCTGGTTATGGTCGGCGGCGATGTTGGTGGTGGCGAAGACCGGGGCCATCTCGAACTGGGCCGGGGCCACCTCGTTGTGCTTGGTCTTGGAGGTGATGCCCATCTTCCAGAGCTCGACGTCGAGGTCCTTCATGAAGGCGGAAACCCGGTCCTTGATCGCGCCGAAGTACTGGTCTTCCAGCTCCTGCCCCTTGGGGGCGGGGGCACCGAAGAGGGTGCGGCCGCATGAGATCAGGTCAAGCCGCTGCATGTAGTATTCCTTCTCCACCAGGAAGTACTCCTGCTCGGCCCCCACCGTGGAGATGATGCGGTTCGAGGTGGCGTTCCCCAACGCGCGCAGCACCCGCAGCGCCTGCTTGGAAACCGCCTCCATGGAGCGGAGCAGCGGGGTCTTCTTGTCCAGGGCCTCGCCCTTGTAAGAGCAAAAGGCGGTGGGGATGGTGAGGGTGACGTTGCCGGCCGCATCTTCCTTCAGGAAGGCCGGGGAGGTGCAGTCCCAGGCGGTGTAGCCCCGGGCCTCGAAGGTGGCCCGCAGGCCGCCGCTCGGGAAGGAGGAGGCGTCCGGCTCGCCCTGGATGAGCTGCTTGCCGGAGAACTCCATGATCACCCCGCCCTCGCTGGTGGGGGCGATAAAGGAGTCGTGCTTCTCGGCGGTGGCGCCGGTGAGCGGCTGGAACCAGTGGGTGTAGTGGGTGGCCCCATGCTCGATGGCCCAGTCCTTCATGGCGTTGGCCACCACCGCCGCCACCTCGGGCTTCAGGGCGGCGCCCCGGTCGATGGTTTCCCGCAGGGCCTTGTAGGTCTCCTTGGGAAGCCTCTCCTTCATGATCTTGCTGTTGAACACGTTGCTCCCGAACAGTTCGGGGAGGCTGGTGCTGCCGTTGAGCTGCTTGTCCATCTTTTCTATCCCTCCTCAGTCCATGGTCTGAAGGTATGAAAGGAGCCCGCCCCCGTGCACGTGGGGCGGGCAGGTGACCAGACGGCATCACGCGCGTGCCGGCTGGCAGATTGCTTGAGCGGGTTGCTTTATATGGCTACGCTTTCTCCAGGACCGGGGCGGCCGCGTGGAGCAGGCTCTGGCGGATTTCCTCGAGCAGTCCCGGGTCGGCGATCTTCCGGCCGCCGCCGTCCCGGACGTAGAAGGCGTCCACCGACTGCTCGGCCAGGGTGGCGATCCTCGCCCGGTGGATGTCGATGGCGAGCTCCGCCAAGGTGGTGCTGATGTCGTAGAGCAGACCGGAACGGTTTTCGGCATGCACTTCAATGACGGTGAAATGGTCCGCGGCGGTATTGTCAATCACCACTTTCGGCTGCGCCGACCGCAGGTGGCCCCTGGCGCCCGGGAGCGGGAGCCGCCGTTTGTGGACCAGCCGGTGGGCGAGGGCCAGCCGGTTGGCGAGCACCAGGTTGAGGTCCTGCTCCAGGCGGCCCCAGTTCTGGTCCCGATACCCGTGGTCCAGGGCGGGGCGCACATGGATGATGTCGACCGCGGTGTCGTTCGGCCAGGTGAAGATCTGGGCCGCCGCCACCTCCAGATTGTGGAGGGCGAGGGTGCCGCAGATGCGGGCGAGGAGGCCGGTGCGGTTCCGGGCCATGATCAGGAGCGACCAGTACTCGCCGCAGTCGGCGGGGACGATCAGGGCCTGGCGTCCGTTGAGGCCGGCGCTGAGCTCCAGGTGCCGCACCACGGTCGGGGGGCTGAAGCTCAGCAGATAGTCTTCGGGCAGCTCGGGGAGCCGCTGGTCCTCCCCGGGCAGGAGCCGCCGGACCTGCTCCCGCATCCATTCCACCCCCTGGCGCGCATCGGGGTGCTGGAGGTCGGAGTCCTCCAGCAGGTGGGCCAGCCTGAGATAGAGCTCCAGGAGCAGGGCGGCCTTCCAGTCGTTCCAGGCCGCCGGCCCGGTGGCGCGGGCGTCGGCCACGGTAAGCAGGTAGAGCATGGTGAGGCGGTAGGCGTCCCCGATTTTCCGGGCGCAGCGGATGAGAAAGGGCTCGTCTTCCAGATCGCGCCGGAGGGCGGTCTCCATGAGGAACAAATGGTGGCGGATGAGAAAGGCGAGGGTGTCCGCCTCCTCCTCGGAGAAACCGAGGCGCAGTCCGATGGTCCGGGCCAGGACCGCCCCTTTCTCGGCATGTCCCTTGCCCCCGCCCTTGCCAATGTCATGGAGGAGGGCCGCCAGGGCCAGCACTTGGGGAGCGGCCACTTCGGCGGCCATGGGCTCCTCTTCGCGCAGCCGTTCCAGCTCGGCCACCGTCTGCAGGAGGTGGCGGTCCACGGTGTAGAGGTGGTAGATGTCGTGCTGGGCGAGGGATTCCACCGGGCGGAATTCCGGCAGGTAAGCGGTGAGCAGCCCGGTTTCGAGCATGGCGGTGAGCACCGGCAGCGGCTCGGTGCAGCTGGTGAGGATCTCGAGGAAGCTCTTCGCCAGTCGCCGGGAGCGGCGCAGCCGATCGTCGATGAGATGCAGGTGCCCGCTGATGGCCTTCCTGGTCCGATGGTGGATCGGGCGCCCCGTGCGGCCCGCCTGCAGGAAGATCCGCATGAGCAGCTGGGGCTTGGCGGCGAGCAGCTCGGGGGCGGCCAGGAGGACCTGGCCGCGGCGCAAGGCGATGGCGGGCTCGAGCCGCCGGCCCGCCTCCTCGGGCCCGGCGGCGAGCACCTCCCCGGCGTGCTCGAAAAAGAGATCGGTCGCCACGGCGATGGTCTGGAGGTGGCGGTAGACCTCCCGCATGAAATGCTCGACGTCGAGGAAGCCGCCGCCGGTCCGGTACCCGAAGGCCTTGGCCAGCTCCTCCTGGTGCTCGAAGAACAGCTGGTCGTTCTTGCGGCTGCTCAGGTAATGGAGCTGGTTGCGGATGCGGATGAGGGTTTCCCGGGCCTGCTCCAGCCCTTCCCGCTCCTTGGCGGTGAGGAGCCCCGCCTCCTCCAGGCCGGACAGACCGTCGAGCCCGAAGACCACCCGGGCGGTCCACAGCATGGCCTGGAAGTCCCGGAAGCCGCCCCTGCCTTCCTTGATGTGCGGCTCGAGCAGGTAGCCGTGGATGCCGTAGCGGCGGTGGCGTTCCGCCCGCAGGGTTTCCATCTCCTCGAAGAAGCGGTGGCGCCGCCCTTCCACGAGCTGGGCGCGGAAAGAGCTCTCCATCTCGGCGAAGAGGGAAACGCTTCCCGCCACCAGCCGGGCATCGAGGAGGGCGACCTGGAACAGGAAATCCTTCCCGGCGTCGGCCAGGCAGGCCTGCAGCGTGCGCATGGCGTGCCCTACCTCCAGGCCGGCATCCCACAGGGGGTAGAAGACGGCCTCGCTGATTCCGTTCAGTCGCTCCTGCGCTTCGGGGGCGTACAGCACCATGAGATCGATGTCCGAAAATGGAAAGAGCTCACCGCGGCCATAGCCCCCCACGGCCACCAGGGCCACCCCCTCCTTGGTTTCGGGGCAGCCGGCGAACCACTGGGCCAGGCAGGCATCGATGAGCTGGGTATGCTGCCGCAGCAGATCCCGGCCGCTCAGGCCTTGCTTCCACAGGGATTCCAGGGCGTCGCGGCTGGCGCGCAGCTCGCCCTTGTTCATGTCAGATGGCCTCGGTTCCTTTCTCGCCGGTCCGCACCCGGACCACGTCCTCGACCGGGAGGACGAAGATTTTGCCGTCGCCGATCTTGCCGGTATGCGCCGCCTGGCGGATGGTGTCCACCACCTGTTCCGCCTGGCCTGCGGGGGTCACGATCTCGATTTTCACCTTGGGGACAAACTCGACCACGTACTCGGCCCCCCGGTAGATTTCCTTGTGGCCCTTCTGGCGACCGTATCCTTTGACCTCGGAGACGGTCATGCCCTTAATGCCGATCTCGTTGAGGGCGGTTTTGACCTCGTCGAGCTTGAAGGGTTTGATGATCGCCTCGATCTTTTTCATGGATGTCTCCTCATGCCGCTCCGTGAAAGACGGCTGCCGGATATCGCCGATCCTGTGTCTGGCTTTGCTCGCGCTCCCGCCTCGCTCCTGACGAATCCGGCAGAAAGCCAATCGTCAACTGAGGAATCCACATTGGTTCAGGTCGGAAGGCATGCGGGGGAAAAGCCCATCCGCGCCTAGAGAGATCGCTGCCGGACCTGAGAGAGCCAATCGACAGGCATGCAAAAGAAATGCCCTTGTCTTCTTTTTAGATAAGTACTCGAAGATACGAACTTTCTTGCCAGGCTTTTCCGGGAGGGGGGTGGCGGTTATTTACGTTTTGGTTAGGTTTTAAAATGATCAGTACAAATTTGTAATTCTTTCTGGAGAGAGTCGGGGCCGGTCCAAGCGAAACGCCGCGGAGAAGCGGGCGTGGAGGGATGCTTTCTCGTTCTCCTGGATCCGTGACGACGGGTTGTGCTCATCTCATTGAATCGATGATTCATGGCACAA
>JAJYKH010000170.1 GCA_021788685.1 Deltaproteobacteria bacterium
TTGCGACGCCATCATCATTCCCCCCCCATGAGCAGGTAGAGCAGGGCCATACGCACGGCCACACCGTTGGTCACCTGCTCGAGCACCAGGGAGCGCGGGCCATCCGCCAGCTCGGGATCGAGCTCGATCCCGCGGTTAATCGGCCCGGGATGCATGATGAGGGCATCGGGCTTCGCGCCGGCGATCGAGCGGGGGTTGAGCCCGAAATGGATGGCGTACTCACGGAAGGAGGGAAGCAGCGGGTCTTTTTGCCGCTCTTTCTGGATGCGGAGGGCCATCACCACATCGGCGTCCGCCACCGCCTCCTGAACCGTACCGCAGACCACGGCCCCCATGGCCTCGATCCCAACCGGCATCAGGGTGGCCGGGCCGCAGACGCGCACCTCCGCCCCCATCATCGTGAAGCCGATGATATCGGAATGGGCCACCCGGCTGTGGGCGATATCGCCGATGATGGCGATCTTCAGGCCGGCAATCTCCCTTTTTCGCTCCTTGACGGTCATCAGATCGAGCAGACCCTGACTGGGGTGCTCGTGGGTGCCATCGCCCGCGTTGATGACCGTGGCCTGGAGGTGGTCGGCCAACAGACGGGGCGCCCCCGACGAGGAATGGCGGAGAATGATGGCGTCGGGATTCATGGCCTCCAGGTTGCGGGCCGTGTCGACAAGGGTCTCGCCTTTGACGGTGCTGCTGCTCGAGGCGGAAATGTTGTAGGTATCCGCGCTCATCCGCTTGGCGGCGATTTCGAAGGAGAGCCTGGTGCGGGTGCTCGGCTCAAAGAAGAGGTTCACCACCGTTTTGCCCCGGAGGGTGGGTACCTTTTTGATGGAGCGGTTGGAAATTTCTTTTAATGAATCGGCTACTTGTAAGATCAGGCCGATGTCAGCGGGAGAAAGGTCTCCCATGCTCAGGAGGTGCCGGTGGACAAAAGGATGCGCGGCTTTCATGCGTGCTGGCGGAGGGTGCTCCTGAAACCGATGCCGGTGCCTAATGGATCAATTCGCCAATCCGGCTCCAGCGCACGGTAAAATCTTCGCTGTTCCAGGACCAATATATCATAAAGGCCTTTCCCTTGACTTCCTTCAGGTCGACGAATCCCCAGTACCGACTGTCCTGGCTGTTGTCCCGGTTGTCACCCATGACGAAAAGCGAGTGGGGAGGCACAACCACCGGGCCGAAGTTGTCCCGGGGCGAAAAGCGGCCGGGAATATCCCGCTCATCGAGGAAAATAGCGTGGGGAACCTTGAACGGTTTGCCGTTGACGTAGACCTGTTTGTCGATGACCTGGATCCTGTCGCCTTCGACGCCAATCACCCGCTTGATGAAGTCCTGGGAAGGATTGAGGGGATACTTGAAAACGATCACATCCTTGCGGTGCGGCTCGGAAACTCCGATCCAGGTGGTGCCGGTGAAAGGATTTTTTACCCCGTAGATGAATTTATTGACCAGGATGTGGTCACCCACCAGCAGGGTGGGAATCATGGATCCGGACGGGATCTTGAAGGCCTGCACGACAAAGGTGCGGATGAACAGGGCCAGAATGATGGCAATGAGAATTGCCTCCACATACTCGCGCAGGACCGATTTCTGTCGGGGATTGTCATGTGCAGTGGCCAACGGTGGTACTCCTTTTGCAGTTCTGCAGTTTCGGGCCGCCAACGGGCGCGGCATCGCGGAAAAGTTGTAATCCAAATCAGAGGAAAACACAAGAATGATTGCTTCCCGCAGCGACAGGCCTTCCCGGGCAATGGACCCGGTGAAGCCGATCCGGGTCCTCCTCTTTCTCAGAGCCTCATCTTCCTCGCCCTTCCCTTGGCAGGGAATCGGGGGCGATGTTGATGATCTCGTCCCCCTAGCCCTGGCGCGGGCGGCAACGAGGAATCTTGAAGTTGCACAAGCGCGGACCGGCGGCTTTTTGCGGACCGATTATCTTTTCCCTGAAATAATTTTATCACCCGGGAATGGCGGGCAAGGCACCAAGACAACAAGATAGAGTAGGATGGCTGTTAAACCACACACCATATAGCCGATGCTGCCTCCTTTCCCGATTCTGCACCTGGAGATTTCTAAAATTTTTAGCGCAATTCCACGAACCAAAGGCCTGGTCTTTCAGACAAACATCATTCCAGAGCCAAAAGCACATACTGCTGTATGCACCAGACCAGCCTCATACCAAATATGTCCTCCCGCGATGCAGATCAATTTGAAAAATCTCTTGAGGAATTTCCAAGGAGACATTACACAATTTTTAGCTCGTTTTCTTTATTCTGAGATATTCGAGGTTTAAGCTTGACAACCTTTACCTTTCTATCTTAAATGCACAGAAATCACGGGATCAGGCGTTTTTCGGCCTCGGCTCTTAATGAATCCCCTCGGAGCTGTCGAAAAGTAGTTTGGCCATTCGACACTAGGAAACTCGACCCTCAGGACCGCAGCCATGGGCATTGCACTGCCAGATTTCGCCTCCCGTTTGGCCCTCTCCTTCGGCAAAAAGGAGAAGCTCTGCGTTGGGCTCGATATCGGCTCCCATGCCGTGAAGGTCTGTGAGCTGGCGGACACCGGCAAAGGATACCGCCTGCTCAGCCTCGGCTCGGCGAGATTGCCGGAGGGCGCCGTGGAAGACGGTGCCCTCCAGGACCCGGAGGCGGTCGGAACCGTTATCGCGGCACTGCTGAAAAACCTCAAGATCAAAGAAAAAAAGGTCGGCATCTCCATTTCGGGCTACTCGGTCATCGTTAAAAAAATTAACTTATCGGTCATGTCCCAGGAAGCGATGGCCAACCACATCCAGGCGGAAGCCGAACAGTATATCCCTTTCGATATCGAGGATGTCTACCTCGATTTCCAGAATCTCAATACGAACCACCAGGACGAAGAACGCACCGATGTCATGCTGGTGGCGGCCAAAAAGGAAGTGGTGGACGGCTATCTTGGGATGCTTCGGAGCCTTGGGCTGAAACCGGTCCTGGTCGATGTCGATGCCTTCGCCCTCGAGAACGCCTATGCCGCCAATTTCGGACTGGGGGAAAACGTCGCCCTCATCGACATCGGCGCTTCCAAAATGAACATCAATATCATTTCCGGGGGCTCCTCCGTCTTTGCCCGGGACGTGGTCCTCGGCAGCCGGCAGCTGACAGAGCAGATCCAGAGCCGCTTCGGCGTGGAGCCCGAAGAAGCTGAAGAGTTGAAGATCGGCATTGTCTCCGCAGGCGAACGGAAGGAGCAACTAACTGAAATCCTTATAGGAACATGCTCGCAATGGGTGGGCGAGATCCGCAAGGCCCTGGACTTTTATTACACCAACCATCCTGAGGAACCGTTGGTGAAGCTGGTCCTAAGCGGCGGCGGGGCGAGGATTCGGGGGCTCGATCAGGTCCTGGCTAACGAGCTCGAGCTGCCGGTGGAAATTTTTAACCCTTTTTCAAAAATGCAAATTGACCAAGCCCGCATGGACGCGGACTATCTCGCATACATGGCGCCGGAAATGACGCTGGCGGCCGGCCTGGCTTCCAGGCCGGCTGAACTGTAACGCGTCGGACGAGAAGATACCATGATCCGCATCAATCTTCTGCCCGTACGGCAGATCAGGAAGAAGCAGCGGCTGCTGCAGGAAGTGGCCGGTTTCGGAGTCCTGCTGATCGCCCTTGCGGCTGGCCTGACCCTTTTCGGGTTGAGCCTTGGGCATCAGATTGATGCGCTCCAGCAGCAGATCAAAACTTTGAACGACAAGAAAGCATCGTACGCCAAGATCGAGACCGAGATGAGGCAGTTGCAAAAGGACAGGGAGCTGATCGAGAAAAAAATCGCCGCTATCCGCGATCTCAAAAAGAGCGGGCAGATCGGTGTCAGGGTGCTTGACGAGCTTGCGAACATCACCCCGCCTGGCCAGTTGTGGCTCGAATCCCTCAAAGATACGCCTGGAATGCTCTCGATCCAGGGTGTTGCCCTCGACAATGCCACCATTGCGCAGTTCATGGACAAGCTGTCGGCATCACCCTTTTTCGGGGACGCCGAGCTGGCCGGGACCTCTCTAAAAGAGATTGCCGGCAACCAGCTGAAGGCCTTTTCCTTGGACGTCAAGGTGGTCCAGCCCGAAGAAAAGGCGCAACCCGCCGGCTGATGGCCAGGGGAACGATATGGATCGGAAAGAAATAAAAAAGTCCATTGACATCCTTCTGGACGAAAAAATCAACAAGCTCGGGAAAAATCAGAAGGTTGCCATCGTGGCCGGGGCGGTGGCCCTGCCCCTCGCCCTCTTCTATTTCCTGCTCTATTCTCCCAAGCACAAAGAAATCACCGATCTCGAAGCCAATAAAGCCAGCCTGGAGCAGGAAATCGGACAATTGGAAGCCAAAGCCAGGAAGCTCGAGGAGCACAAAGCCGAAATGGCTGAAATCGAGCAGAGCTTCCGGATCGCTTCGCAATTGATTCCCGAGCAGAAGGAGATCCCCTCCCTGCTGACCAGCATTTCTGGTCTGGCGACCAATTCGGGCCTCGAGATCATCACCTTCACTCCCCAAAAAGAGGTGCCTAAGGATTTCTATGCGGAGATCCCCGTCGTTATGCAGGTGAAGGGAACCTATCACAACTTCGGCCACTTCCTCGACCAGGTGGGGCACCTGCCCCGGATCGCCACCATTTCGAACATCAGCATGACCTCACCTACCAGGGTCGCTGGCCAGATGCAGCTCAACATCGATTTTAACCTGACCGCTTACCGGACCATCAGCCCTCAAGAAGCAAAAGCAAATGAGAAAAAGAAATAACGGAATGATGGGCACTCCAGCTCACAGTCCATCCGGATGGCGGCTGTGCGCCTGCCTGGGTCTTTTGATCAGCTTGCTTTGGGCCCCCGCGGCGGCAATGGCCGCCGACGGAAAGAATCAAGAGGCCAAGGACCAGGAGATCAAAAAAGATCTTCTCTCCTGGATGAGCGACCCCTTTGTTTATCAGCGGGAAGGCCGTCACGATCCCTTTGAGCCCTTTTTGCCGCAGAAGCTTTTGCCGATCGATGTCCCAGCCGAAGAGCTCACCGGTATGCGCCGGTTCGAGCCCGGCCAGCTCACCCTGGTGTCCATTGTTTTTACCGAAAAGGAAGCGCTGGCGATGGTCCAGGATTCCTCCGGCAAGGGATACATCCTCAAGAAAGGCGACAAGATCGGCCGCTCGGGGGTCGTTTCGGACATTGTCCCCAATGAAGTCATCATCCAACAACAAATGCTCACGGCCACCGGAGAGAAACGAACCCAGGCGGTGGAGATGGTCTTGAGGAAGGAAGGGGAGAACTGAGATGGTCCTGAAATTACGTCTGCGGGCGGTGATACTCTTTTCGGGATTTCTCCTGCTCGGCCTGGCGGTAGCGGGGCGGGCGGAGACACCGGGGAGGCAGCAGGCCCGGATCACCGGCATCGAATGGCGGGAAACGGCTGGGGCTTTCCTGGTCACCATCAAAGGAGAGGCCCCACCCACCTATACCATGTATGAGCTGTTCAACCCCATGCGGATCGTCCTTGACATCGCCGATGCGCCGCTTGCCCCCTCGGCCGGGCTGCCCAAACAAGTGGGCCAGGGTCCCGTGGCCGCGATTACCGGCCGGCTGATTGATGATCAAAAACCGCGCATCACCCGCATCGAGATCGAGTTGACGCACGACAGCGCCTTCACAGTCAATCGCGTTGGAAACGATATTCAGGTCAAATTCACCGGCCAGCCGGCAAAGCAGGCCGGTGTGGAGCCCTCGGCGCCCGCCCCCTTGCACGCCCATGAAGCGGCAAGCGGAACCGGCGCCTCCCTCCGGCTGACCGACGTAGTCGTCACTGCCGAGCCGACCGCGACGCGCGTCCTCCTGCAAGCGGGCGCGCCCATCTCCGCGTACCACAAGTCCCGCTTGCCGCGGGGATCGGGTCGCCCCGACCGCTTGTACATCGACATCCCCCACATCCGTATGGCCGATAACGCCAAGAACATCTCGGTTGGCAAGACCCTGGCCAGAGTCCGGGTGGCCCACCGCGGCACCGGCGTGCGGGTCGTCTTCGACTCGGGCCTGGATGGTCCTTTCGAATACAAGATTGAAACCGATCCCGAAGGGCTCCTGGTCACCATTCCCGAAGGCGCGGCTGCGGCTCCGATCGCCCAGGCAGTGGCAGCGATGCCCCCCGTCGCGCCGGCTATGATTT
>JAJYKH010000171.1 GCA_021788685.1 Deltaproteobacteria bacterium
GCGCCCCGCAGAGCGCATAGAGCGTGGCGGGGTCGTCGGCCGGGACCGGCGCCCGGTCCGGGTCCTGGAGCACCCGGTCGGGATGGGGCAGCTTCCGGTAGATCCGGAGGAACCCCAGGAGCTCGGCGGCGAACCCTTCGCCGGCGGCCCCCGAGACGGCCTGATACTCCACCTCGGGCGGCAGGCCGATGTTGAGCAGCCGGCCGGCGTTGGCCACGGTCCTTGGACAGGGCGAGTTGGTCATCTCGGCGGTCGGCGCGAAGTCCCACAGGAGATTCGGCCGGTACCGGACGAAGGCGATCAGCTCGGTGGGCATGTCGTGCGAAAGCGCCCACGCGACCCAATCTTCGAGGTCCGGCTGCAGTTCCACGATGGTCGCGAACCTGCTTTTGACCGGTTCGAGGATGCCGCTCACCCCGGCCCTGTCGGTCCGGCGGTTGGTGGCGGCCACGAAGCAGACCCGTTCGCTCACCCGGTGTCCGTTGATGCTGCGGGAGAGCAGGAGCTGCATGGCCGCGGCCTGGACCGCGGGCGGCGCCTGGCCGAGGTCGTCCAGAAAGCAGACGGTCGGGGTGTCGGCATCGATCAGGGCCTTCAGGTCGCCGAAGGGCAGGAACCGTGCCTCGTCCCGGCCTTCGACCTTGAAGCCCAGGCCCTTGTAGTCGATGGGGTCGTCCACCACCGGGTGTTTGAGCTGGAGCCGGGCGGAAAGCGCCGCTGCGGCCTGGCCCACGATATCCGTCTTGCCGAGGCCGGGAGCCCCCTTGATCAGCACCGGCAGCCGTGCCGGGATGGTCTTGAGGAGGAGCCCCTTCAGCTCGGATGGTTTCAGAGCGGTTGCTGTTTCCATTGGTCGTGTCTCCGCTGGTTGTTCCGGAGGCAGGACCGCCCCCTGGGGGCGTCTGCCCCCGGTGGGGAATGGAATTGGCGCCTACAGGCGTCCCTGCTCGGCCAGCGACGTGATCTCCTCGCCGATCACCAAATGGTCGAGGACCCGCACGTCCACCACCGCCAGGATCTGTTTCAGCTGGGCGGTGAGGTGGAGGTCGTTGTCGCTGGGGCTGCTCACCCCGGACGGGTGGTTGTGGGCGAGGACGACCGAGGCGGCGTTCAGCCGCAGGGCCTCCTTGACCACTTCCCTGGGGTGGATGATCGCGGTGTTCACCGAGCCGCGGAACATCTCCTCGAAGGCGAGCACCCGGTGGGCGCTGTCCAGGAACAGGCAGGCGAACATCTCGTACTGGTAGCCGCCGAGAAGCTCGCTGATCGCGGCCCTTGCCGCGTTCGGGTTCCTGATGTAGGCGCCGGGCCGGAGTTGCCGCCTGCTGAGGCGCCTGGCCGCGGCCAGGACCGCATCCCTGGGAGCCGGGAGATAGGCACCGCTCCGATCTTTGATGTAGAGCATTCTCTTGCCTCCTTGTGGAAAGGGGGCAAGGCCCCTGCGGGGGGCGTTCGCCCCCGTGGGGAAGGTTGTTTAGTTGTCGCCTGCCGCCCGCGCCATGAATTTCCCGCCCTTCAGGGATGCCGGAGGGCAGAAAAAAAGTCCGAGCCCCTGCTGAAGGGGGGCCCGGACTTTCATGGTCGCGGTTTCGCTGCCTGTGCCTCCGGTCCGACTAGAACGGCACGTCGTCTCCCGGCTGCGGGTCCTGCCCCGGGGGTAGCTCCGGCATGTCCTGGTCGGAGCCGCCCGGGCGGGGCGAGAGCATTTTCAGGTCGCGGGCCACGATCTCGGTGGTGTACCGGTCGTTGCCGTCGCGGTCCTGCCACTTGCGGGTCTGGAGCTTGCCTTCGATGTACACCTTCTGGCCTTTGCCCAGGAACTCCCCGCAGATCTCGCCGAGACGCCCGAAGGCGATGATCCGGTGCCACTCGGTCTGCTCCTGCTGGTTTCCGCCGCCGTCCTTCCAGGATTCGGAAGTGGCGAGCCGGAAATTGGCGACCGCTACACCCTTTTTGGTGTACCGGACTTCAGGGTCGGCCCCGAGGTTCCCGATCAGTTGTGCTTTGTTCAGGCTGGCTTTCGACATGGTCTTTCTCCTTTGTGCTACGCGGGTGAAAACGCCCTCACCAGAGGGGCGGTTCTCCAACCCGCTGATTGAGGGTATGCTTCACGGCTTCCTGCCGGGGGCTAGCCCAGGAAGATGGCCCGGATCAGTTCCCGGATCGGCTCCTGAAAGTGGCTGATGCCCAGGCAGAATATGGCGGTAGCGATCATCAGTTTGGTGAGCATGGTTTCTCCTCCTGGTGTGATTGCTGACAGGAGGGGCGGAAACACGAACCCCCGGGAGGGGGTGAATGTTCACCCCTCCCAGGGATTGACGGTTTCTGCTGCTCTGTTGTGTCTGGATGTTCCGCACGAGAGGGAGCGTGGTCCGGTTGACCGGGCTCCCTGCCTCTTCTCCTTCCGGAGGCGGGGCGGTTCTCATGCGGTTCGTGTCGGTCAGGTCGTGATCTCTTTCACATCGAGCACCTGGTACTCGCATCCCCTCGCCTGAAAGGCCGAGAGGTTCGAGCCGTGCTCTTCCAGGAACGCTTCCAGGCGCTGCCAGTCGGTGGCGGTGCGGGATCGCCGCGAGGCCTTGGCCACGAAGTTCCCCGCCGTGAGCGGCCGGCCGGTCAGGCTGACGAGGTAGAGGACCTCGTCGCGTATCCTGTCGATGTCCTTTTTGAGGATCGCGTGTTGGTCTTTATAGAGGCGGTAGTCGGCAAGGGTCTTTTCCAGCTCCGGTACCTCCGTCCCCTGGAAGGCCGGGCACCCTCTGATGTAGTCGCAGTAGCTGCAGAGGGGGCTCGGCTCGGAGGGGACCCCGTCGGGGTCTTCTCTTACGGTCGCTTCCCAGACGACTCTGGCGCGGGCAGCGAGCTGCTCGGCGAAGGCTTCCGGAACGCGGTCGTAGCCGTTCCAGAACTTCAGGCCGTGGTCGCCGAACTGAAAGCCCAGAAGCGCTCCCTGGATGTCCCGGTCGGGATATTTCCGTTTGACGGCCTTGAGCTGATCGTAGATCTGCAGCTCCCAGCTGTCGTAGGGAAACTCCGGGATGTCGAAGGACGGGCTTTTCAGGTCGAGGAAACGGATGGATTGTGCCGAGAGAAAGAGGTAGTCCAGGTGGACCTTGCGCGGGACGCCGTCTTCTTCGTAGGCGATTTCTTCCTGGCTGGTGAAGTTGAAGCCGGCCTTGGCAAACGCCTTGGTCAGGATCGTCTCGGCCAGGTGGCCCCGCATGGTGTGGAGCAGGGAAACCAGGTTGCCGGGCTTGGGGTCGATCTTGGCGAGCACGGCTTTCCGCGGGCACTGCCCGATGTCCGATGCTCCAACATAGGTCTTCCGGTCGCCCAGGTTGGCCTTGGTTTCTTCTGCCGACAGCTGCTGCAGAGCCTTTTCGATGGTGTTGAGAAATTCGTCGCTCATATCCTCCTCCGGTGGTGGTGCGGCGGGGAGGACGGGCGGACCCCTGGCAGGGGAACGTTATCCCCCCTGCGCTTGGTTCGGGGTCATGCCGCAAGCTCGATGTACCAGTGTCCTTGTCGGGAGTCTCTCCTGAACCCGGCGGCTTCGAGCATCTTCTTCTTTTTGAGCAGGTTGTCGCCGAGGGCGAGCACCCTGCCGTCCTTCTGCCGGTACTCGACGCCGCTGATCTTCGGAAGATCCTGCACTCCGGAGATGGTCTTGCCAATGGTGCCGGTTTGACCTGGCTTGCGGGTCGAGGTGGCGGCGGAAGGGTCGGAAGGTGATGCGGGGGCCGCTTTGGGATCGGACTTGGGAGTCTGATTCCTGGGTTTGGAGAGATCGCCGAACTGGTGGGCGTCGTCGTCGGTCTCGTCGAGGCCGAGGATGGCTTTCACGGAGTAGCGCCTCAGGTAGGAAAGCCCGCTGCCGAAGGCCTGCATGTCGTTCAGGCCCTTGCCGGGCAGCGTGGTGATCCCGGCCACTGACTGGAACCATTGCCCGCTCCGATGGATGAGCTTGGTGATCAGGACCTGTTCCCCGGTGGCGGCGAGGCCGAGCATCTGCACCACGGCCAGGCCGTTTTCCGAAAGCGGTTTCTGGACCGTTTTCAGGACGGCGGAGAGGGAGGCGTACTTGTTTCCGAGGTGTGGGTTCTGGGACTCTTTCCGGGCCATTTCGAACTGCCCTTGTGCTTTGGAAAGAGCCTCCGCGATGTCGTTGATCTGCTCGGATTGATGAGTATAGAGCAGATCGGCTGCTGGTGGTGCGTCCATGGTTTTCCTCCTTTGGAATCCGGGAGGAAAAAACACGCGCTCCCCCAACGGGAGTGGATGTTTCCTCCCATTGTTTTTTTGGGGTGCGTGTAGACGCGGGTGTCTTGTGGTGGGTGGCTCCGATGAAGAGGTTCGCGCAAGGCGATTAAACGTTCATCTCAAGGGCTCCAGCAACCGGGAGGTCCACAAGCGTGGTTAAACATCGGTCTGTAAGCCCGGAGCCGGTTCTGCAAGGAAGATGGCGTGCATCGTTCCAGGTAGGCCCCGAAGGGTTCTCTCGTGAGGAGAGTGAAATATGATCGGACGTTAAGGGAATGGGAAGAGAAAGTCAAGAGAAAAATCAAGAGTGGAATTAGAAAACAAGGGGAAAAGAAAGGGCTTGGGGGATAAGCACCGGCTTATCCGGTTTTGTTCTTTGGAGGGAGGGGATTTTCTCCTTAGGGATTTTTTAATGGGTAGCGGCCCTGATGGGGGGAGTGGTCCTTGGCCCGGGACTGTCGGGCTTGCCGGGATCGGCCGGGGCCGGTCCCTGGTCTTCGCGGTGGCGAAGGTGGATTGGGGCGGGTTCGGTGGTGGGATGCTGAAGGGATTGATGGAGCGGCCGGTGGATGCTGGCGGGCTTTTGCCCATGCGGATGGCAAACGTAAAAGCTTTTGTAATGCTCCCTTTCGGTTGAACCTTTTTCGGGGTACATTCACAGAGCTGGATTCGGAATGCTCCGCGATCCTGAATGCTTCAAAGCAGAGGGTATGAGAACGTCAAAACAAATAGAAGATCTCCTGCCGGAGCTGGACCAGCACATTGCCGACGATCTGGAGGATTCGGATCTGGATTTCAAGCAATGGAATGATCACAGCCTGTCGGATGCAGTTGGGCTGGTGGTCAAGATGGCGGTGTGCATGGCCAATGGCGGCGGCGGCACGGTGGTCTTTGGCGTCGCCGAGCGGGTGAAGGGGCGAAAGCAGGCCCTGGTCGGGGTGCCGCCCGAGGTGGATGTGAACAGGCTCAAGAAAGCGGTGTACGATCAGACCGATCCCAAGATCATGCCTGTTTTCGAGGAGCTTCGCATTCCGGAAGGAACGGGCCGTCTCCTCATAATGCAAATCCATCCCGGGATGCCGCCCTATACCGATACGGCCGGCCGGGGCACGATCCGCATCGGCAAGGACTGCCAGCCGCTCACCGGTACCCTGCGGCGCAAAATCACGGTGGAGACCGGCGAGACCGATTTTACCGCCGAGAACGTTTCCGGTGCTCTCGATGACCTGATCTCGCCCTCGGCGATGGAGAAACTCCGGACACTGGCCAAGAAAGAGAAGGCTCCGGATGACCTGCTCCGCCTTTCGGATCGGGAGCTGCTACTGGCCCTGGGTTTGATGAAGGATTCGGCACTGAGCCGGGCCGGCCTGCTGATCGCTGGAAAAGAAGAGGCGCTGCTAGGCCGGATGCCGGGATACGTCTGGACCTGGCTGCGGATGGAAAACGATACCCGGTACAGCAACCGTGTAGATGGCCGGTCGGCACTTCCGGTTGCCCTCGAACGGCTGGAAGAGCTGCTCCACACTGACAACCCGATCACCACCTTGGAGCAAGGGCTCTTTCATTTCGAATACCGCACCTATCCAGAAACCTCTCTCCGGGAAGCCTTGCTGAACAGCCTTTGCCACGCCGATTACCGGATCGCAGGGCCGGTCATGATCAAGCAGTACTCGAATCGTCTTGAAATCAGCAATAACGGCGGGTTCATCGCCGGTATTACACCGGAGAACATCCTCCATCACCCGCCGGCCGCCCGCAATCCACTGCTGGTGGAAGCGCTTGCCCGCCTGCGGCTGGTGAACCGCAGCAATCTGGGGGTGAGCCGGATGTACGAGGCTCTCTTGATCGAGGGTAAGGAGCCGCCCATCATTGCCGAGATCGGCGAATCGGTCACCGTAACTTTCC
>JAJYKH010000172.1 GCA_021788685.1 Deltaproteobacteria bacterium
GCGGCGCATGAAGGCCGGAACATCCAGATCGTCCGAGGCGACCTCCGCCGGCGGTGTTTTCCAGCAACAGCTTGAGGCGGCCCCAGCGGAGCCCTTGCGCGGCCCGGCGCAAGGCTTCCTCGCGCCCGCGCCTCTCCGTCACCTCCCGGCAGACGGAGAGGTAGATGGGCCGGCCGCCGGAGGCGACGAAATGGATTTTCTCCTCGACGGGAAACCGCTCTCCGTTTCTCCGGATGTGGGTCCGCTCGACGGTGAGCTTCCCCTCCGCCCTGGCTTTATTCGCGACGTGCCGAACGCCGTCATGATCGGCATTCAGGTCGTACACGCTCAACTGCAGAAACTCTTCTTTCGTGTAGCCGTACCGATGGCAGGCAATTTCGTTCACCTCGATGATTCTTCCGACCCCTCCCTCCTCGGTCACCTCGGAAACATAGACCGCATCGCCGATGTTGTCGAAAATGAAACGGTAGTCCACCTCTGGCGCCTGAAAAGGCGTCGATGCAAATGCCGCGGATGCATTCATGACCTTCTGCCGTCCTTGGATTGTCCTGGGGGGGGCCTTTGCTGCGAGCGGGACCGTTCGGCCTCCCGGGCGCCACCCTCGCCAAGCCGCCGAGAGGTCCGGCCAGAAGATGGCCCTCTCTCGCCAGCATCAGCTCCGCCCAGCCGCCGGCCGGGGAGGCGCCCTCGTTTGCCGCCTCCGGAACTCTTTTCGGGCAAGCCACTGCAATTCTTGAAAATCCAATCGAAGATGCTGACACGTCGGTCGATCTCCGGGTCCTCCTCGCCTGGGGAGCAGGGTTGGCAATCCCCGTGCCAAGGGAGGCGAAGTGCCGCTCTCCCGGCGGCGGATGCGGGAAAACAACCGCTCGGACCGGAAATGCGCTCCGGCGCGGACAAAAGACTGCCCCAGAGCAAAGTAATCCGGGGAGACGGGCCGGGCCGGTTCCGCAACAAAGGTTGACGCACTTTGCCGTTCTCCCGCGCAACTCCTCTGTCCGGCGTGAAAATGCAGGCGCGCAACAAAGGTTGGCGCCCATCAACGAGAGTTGCCCTGGCCAGCCCCCTCCCGAACCTGCCCCGCAGCCGTACTTCACGCCGAAAGGGCCGCGGTTCCGTATGAATACCTGCTTCCCTCTTCCCTGGTACATTTTTTGTAATTCCATCCCCTGCGAATTCCCGGGGTGCGCCGCGGGGGGCCCGCGGCCATCCGGTCCTGTCATCCCGCGGGACGGGGGCGGGTTGCCGCCCGGAAGGAAAAAATATGAAGAAGATCATGACGGTCGATGATTCCCGGAGCATCCGCCAGATGGTTGCCTTCACCTTGCAGCAGGCTGGCTACGCGGTCCTGGAGGCGGTCGATGGGGAGGACGCCATGGCCAAGCTGACCAGCGACGTCAGCATGGTCCTCACCGACCTCAACATGCCCAACCTGGACGGCATCGGGCTGATCAAGGCCATCCGCGCCAATCCCGTCTCCCGGTTCACGCCCGTAGTCATGCTCACCACCGAGAGCCAGCAGGGCCGGAAGATGGAGGGAAAGGCGGCCGGAGCGACCGGCTGGATCGTCAAGCCGTTCACCCCGGAGCAGTTGGTGGCGGTCGTGGGCAAAGTTCTCGGGTGAGCCATGGAAAACGACATCTATAAGACCGAGGCGCTCGAGCTGCTCGACGAGCTGGAGGCGGCGCTGCTGGAGCTGGAAAAAGCGCCCGCCGACAAGAAGCTGGTCGACAGGATCTTCCGCGCCCTCCACACCATTAAGGGCGGCGGCCAGATGTTCGGGTTCGATGAGGCCGCCCTGTTCACCCACCAGATCGAGACCGTTTACGATGCCGTGCGGGGAGGCAACCTGGCGGTCAGCCCGGACCTGGTCTCCCTCACCCTCGCCGCCGGGGACGTCATCCGCCGGATGGTGCTCGGGGAGCCGGTGGAGGACATGGAGCGCGAGACCCTGCTCGGCGGCTTCCGCGGGATGCAGGGGGAGCAAGCCGCCCCGCCTGCCCCGGCCCCGCCTCCGCCGCCCGCCGGCAGGGAAACCGCCCCGGCCGGGGAAGGCAATCCCGCCGTATACCGCATCCGGTTCAAGCCGGCGCCGGACGTCTTCCGATCCGGCACCAGCCTCATTGCCCTGCTGAAGGAAATCAAGAGCCTGGGCGAATGCTCCCTGGTCTGCCACACCCGGGACGTCCCCCCCTGGCCGGGCTGGACCCCGAGGCCTGCCATTTCTCCTGGGAGATCATCCTGACCACGAACCGGGACGAGAACGCCATCCGGGACGTCTTCATCTTCGTCGAGGAAGGGTCCTCCCTGGAAGTCAGCCGTCTGGCGGACACCACCATGGAGGAGGGGGAGCGAGGCCGGATGCTCGGGGAAATCCTGGTCCAGAAGGGGGATCTCACTCCCGAGCGCCTTTCGGAGGTCCTTTCCCGCAAGCCCCTGCTGGGAGAGATGCTGGTCAGGGAGAAGGCAGTCGAGCAGAGCAAGATCGAAGCGGCGCTCGCCGAGCAGCGGCATTTGCGGAAAATCGGCCAGGCGCAGCAGGAAGCCGCCGCCAGTGTGCGGGTGCCTGCCGAGAAGCTCGACACCCTGGTCGATCTGGTTGGCGAGCTGGTCATCGTGCAGGCGCGGCTCTCGCAGCATGCCGCCGGCCTCGACCCCACGGCGGTTTCCATCGCCGAGGAGGTGGAACGGCTCACCGCCGAGCTGCGCGACAATACCATGTCCCTGCGCATGGTGCAGATCGGCACCATGTTCGGCCGGTTCAAACGGCTGGTGAGGGATCTCTCCAAGGAGCTGGGGAAGGAGATCGAGCTGTCCGTGGCCGGGGGCGAGACCGAGCTGGACAAGACCGTGATCGAGAAGCTCAACGATCCGCTGATCCACCTCATCCGCAACAGCATCGACCACGGGATCGAGCCTCCCGAAGAGCGGAAGGCGGCCGGCAAGGGGCCGACCGGGACCATCCGGCTGGTCGCCGTCCATGCCGGGGCCAACGTGGTGATCACCATCGCCGATGACGGCGCCGGCCTCGACGTCGGGAAGATCAAAGCCAAGGCGGCGGAAAAAGGCCTCCTGCCCGCCCAGGCCGAGATGACCGACCAGGAGGCGTTCAAGCTCATCTTTGAGCCGGGCTTTTCGACCGCTGACAGGGTGAGCGACATCTCCGGCCGGGGAGTCGGCATGGACGTGGTCCGGCGCGGGGTCGAGTCCCTGCGCGGCGCCATCGAGGTGGCGAGCCGCCCCGGGGAAGGGACGAGCATCGCCATCACCCTGCCGCTCACCATGGCCATCATCGACGGCATGCTGGTGGAAACCGGGGGCGAAAAGTACGTCATCCCCCAGGCGGCGATCGTCGAGTGCTTCGCCCTGACCCAAGAGGAGATCGCCCAGGCCCACGGCAAACAGGTGATCGAAGTCCGGGGACACATGCTCCCCTACATCTGCCTCCGCGAGCGGTTCGGCATCGGGGGCGAGGTCCCGCCCTCGCGGCGGGTGGTGCTCTGCGAGGAAGGCGGCAGGAACATCGGTCTGGCGGTCGATCGGGTGCTCGGCAACTACCAGACCGTGATCAAGCCGCTCGGCGAAGTCTACCGGCAGGTGGAATGCGTCTCCGGCGCCACCATCCTCGGCGACGGCACGGTGGCCCTGATCCTTGATCCATCGAAAATGTATGAAGAAATGCGGCGGCGTCAGGAAGGCAGTTAAGGAGATGATGCAGTAAAGTTGACCTTAACAATCGGAGAGAAACTCACATGATGCATGACATGAAAGTAAAAACAAAATTGAACCTGGGCTTTGGACTGGCGCTGTTTACCATAATAGCAATTATCTTAGTTTCCATTCCGAATTTTGATAAGCTCATCGATACCAGCAAAATGGTCGAGCACTCCGAACAGGTCCTGAAAGATCTGTCAAAAATTACCAGCTCCATGAAGGATGGGGAGACAGGCCAGCGTGGTTATATAATCACTGGTGAAGAACGCTATCTGGAACCATACTATTCCGGATTAAAGGAGTGGCAAGTCTATTATAATAGGGTTCGCGAGCTGACCGCTGACAATCCGAACCAGCAGCGGCGGCTCGATACTCTCTTGCCGTTGATCGAGGCAAAGTTCTCAGAGCTCTCTGAGACCATCGAGCTGAGAAAAAAGAGCGGATTCGATGCGGCACTGCAGGTGGTGCTCACGGATAAAGGCAAGAAGGTGATGGATGATGTTCGGAAGGTCATGGCTGACATGCAAAGTGAAGAGGTTACGCTGTTAAAACAACGGCAAGAAAGCGCCCATGCCAGTACGGCATTCACTAAAAAATTCCTGATAGTGGCAGGGGCCGCCTCCGCGCTCCTCCTCCTTGGCATCGCCTTTCTGATCGTACGCAGCATCACCGTTCCTGTCCGGGAAGCGTTGCTCTTCAATGACCGCCTGGCGGAAGGCGATCTCACGGTGGAGATCAAAAATCTTCGGAAAGACGAGATCGGGCAGCTGATGGGCGCCATGGAGAAGATGGCGGGCAAGCTCCGGCAGGTGGTGGCCGGCGTGCGCACCGCGGCGGAAAACGTGGCCAGCGGCAGCGAGGAAATGGCCAGCAGCTCTGAGCAGCTGTCCCAGGGGTCGGTGGAGCAGGCCTCGAGCACCGAGGAGGTGGCCTCTTCCATGGAGGAGATGACCGCGACCATGCAGCAGACCGCCGACAACGCCAAGCAGACCAACCAGATCTGTATGCAGGCCGGCAAGAACGCCCAGAAGAGCGGGGAAGTGGTCATCCAGACCGTGGAGGCCATGCGGCAGATCGCGAGCCGGATCAAGGTGATCGAGGAGATCGCCAACAAGACGGACCTCCTGGCCTTGAACGCGGCGGTGGAGGCGGCCCGGGCCGGGGAGCACGGCAAGGGTTTCGCGGTGGTGGCCTCCGAGGTGCGGAAGCTCGCCGAGCGCAGCCAGACCGCCGCCGCCGAGATCAACACCCTCTCCGATAGCTCCGTGAAGACCGCGGAGGAAGCCGGCACCATGCTCGAAAAGCTGGTCCCGGACATCCAGCGGACGGTGGAGCTGGTGAACGAGATCACCGCCTCCATGGCCGAGCAGCTCAAGGGGGCGGAGCAGGTCAACAAGGCCATCCAGCAGCTCGATCTGGTGACCCAGCAGAACTCGGCGGCGTCGGAGGAGCTCTCCGCCACCTCCGAAGAGCTGGCGGGCCAGGCCGAAGAGCTCCAGGAGACGATCTCGTTCTTCAAGGTGGCCGAGAGCGGCGACACCCCCGCCCGGAAAAAGAAGAGCAAAAAGCCCAAGGCCCTCCCGCATCCCGCCGCCCCCGGAAAGCAGCCGGCGCTCCCGCAGAAGGAGCACCTAAAGATGGACTTGGGCAAAGCGGATGGCGACTACGCCGGAGTGGAGTTCGAGAAATATTGATGCCCCGAGCCCCGGCGGGCCGGAACCGGGAAACAACAATTGACCTGACGTGAACCGTCGGCGGAGCGGGCGGGAATGAAGCCCAGCCCCCTCCGCCCGGCTCACCTTCGACAAACGGAGGCCACCATGGCGGAAGCCTACAGCGGATCGAACCAGTACCTCACCTTCAAGCTCGACGAGGAATTCTTCACGGTGAACGTGAGCAGCATCAGGGAGGCCCTCGAGCACCTCAAAATCACGAAAATGCCGGACGCGCCGCCTTTCATGCGCGGAATCATCGAGGTGATCGAGGAGATCGCCGGCAAGAAGGACCTCCTGGCGTTGAACGCGGCGGCGGCCTCCGGGGTGCGGAAGCTCGCCTAGCGCAGCCAGACCGCCGCCGCCCCGAAAAAGAAGCGCAAAAAGGCCAAGGCCCTCCCCCATGCCGGGCCGCCCCGGCAAGCAGCCCGCGCTCCCGCGGAAGGAGCACTTCGAGATGGACCTGGGCAAAGCGGACGGCGACTGCGCCGGGGTGAAGATCGAAAAATATCGATGATCCGGCCCGCCGAATCCCGGCGGGCCGGAACGGGAAACAACACGTTACGTGAACCGTCGGCGGAGCGGGCGGGCGAGGCCAAATATCGGAGCGGGCGGGACGAAGCCCGCTCCGCCCCGGCTCACCTTCGACAAACGGAGGCCACCATGGCGGAAGCCTACAGCGGATCGAACCAGTACCTCACCTTCAAGCTCGACGAGGAATTCTTCACGGTGAACGT
>JAJYKH010000173.1 GCA_021788685.1 Deltaproteobacteria bacterium
TACTGGCTGCTCTCCACCTGGCCCAGCACCACGAGCTCGGCGCCCAGGGCCTGCCAGTCCGCATCCTGCCGGCCCCCGTACCGCTCGGGCGGAATGACCCCGAGGAAACCGTGGAAATCCAGTGCCCGGGACAGGAGATCCGCCATCCGGCGGCCAGACTCGGTGGTCTGGCCGGGGAGGGCCTTGTCAACGAAATAAGGGACCGCCACCGGGATCTTGCGAAACTCGGCCGAGGTGATGTCGAGATAAACCCGGGCCTGGGAGGGGGCAGCGGAGACCAGCAGCAGGGCGGCGAGGAAGAGAAGCGGTGAGACGATTTTCCTGAGCATGGCAGTTGCAACCTTCTGGTTTAGAGGATCACACCGGGACGGAAGCGGAGACCGACTTCCAGCTCTTCCTCCCGCAGCTCGGGCGGGAAGGGAGGGAGCGGGCTGGCCTCGCGGATGGTCTTTTCCACGAACTGGTCGAAGTGAGGGTCTTTCGAGGATTTTTCGAACTCGCTGCTGCTGATGGTGCCGTCCTTGCGGATCCGGATCACGTAGACCGCCTCGAGCGAATCGTCCCAGGTCTGGAGGTCAGGGAGGGTCCAATGCTCCTGGATGCGGGAGTGGACCGCGGCCAGGTACCGGCGGAGCGCCTCTTCGACGATCATCCCCTGACCGCCGCCCGCGCCCGCGCCGGTCCCGGCGGCAGTCGGCGAACCGGTCGCCGCGCCGGACCCGGTGGCCGGTCCGGACGTGGAAGGGGCGGCAGCCGCGGCCGAGGTGCTGGCGGCCAGGCTTTGGTCCTTGTAGGCCGCCTTGAGCTGGGCCAGGGCGGCCTTGATCTGCCGGTCGGCGAACTTTTGCGCTTCCTGGGCCTCCTGCTCGGCAAGGAGGTGCTTGATCTCCTTCAGCTTGGCCAAGTCCTTGGCGGTTTTGACCGGGAGCGGCCGTTCCGAGATCGCTCGGGGCTTGGCCGGGACCTTCGGCTGCGGAGGGGCAGGGATGGGCTCTACCTCCTTCTTGATCGGGGGGCTTTCGATGGTTTTGATCTTCTCGGCGGGGGGCTCGGGCTTCGGCAGCGCCTCCGCTTTGGGGGGCGGCGGGCCCTTCCGTCCCTTGGCGGCCGGCCCGGGCGGCCCGGGCTCCACCGCGTTGAACAGGCTCACCACCTGGATTTCGGGCAGGGGGGGGCGTTTGAAAAGCAGGGGCGAGGCCAGGGCCAGGACCAGGATCGCCACGTGAAGGCCGACGGCCAGGACGAGAGCCAGTTTCCATTCCGGGTCGGGCTGGCTGCTTCCGTACCGATCATCGGATGGAATGCCGCCGCCGGCTTGCCGTGCCATAAGCATCCAAGGCCCCGATCTCAGGATTTCCCCTCGTCCTCGGGGCGGGTAATCATCCCCAGTTTATCGAAGCCCACTTCCTTGATGTCGGCCATGACGGCGACTACCAGGCCGTACGGGACCCTGCGGTCCGCCTTCAGGAAGATGGGCTTGTCCTTCCCGGTCTGCGCCAGGTTTCCCAGCTGCTGCCGCAGCAGCGCCCGGTCTCCCTTGATGTTGTTGATGAAGATCTCGCCCTTCGCATTGATGGTCACCACAATGGGCTGCTCCTGCTGGCGCAGCGGCACCGGGGTGGTTTCCGGCAGGTCCACGTCCACGCCCTGGGTCATCATGGGGGCGGTCACCATGAAAATGATGAGCAGCACCAGCATGACATCCACCAGCGGCGTCACGTTGATTTCCGCCACCGGGCTTCGCTTGCCCCCCCGCTTGATCGGTCCCATTCCCATGGCCGGCGCCCGTCGTTATCTTTTCATCTCGGGGCGGCGGGTGATGATGTCCCGCTCCACGAGGTTGAGAAAGTCGGAAATGAACCGCGACATTTCATTCTCCAGCCCTTCCAGCCTGTTGGAGAAATGGTTGTAGAAGACGACGGCCGGGATGGCCACGGCCAAACCGGCGGCGGTGGCCACCAGCGCCTCGGAGATGCCGGGGGCGACCACGGCCAGCGAGGCGGAGCCGCGCATGCCGATGTCCTTGAACGAGCTCATGATCCCCCAGACGGTGCCGAACAGACCGATGAAGGGGGTGGCGCTGCCGGTGGTGGCAAGGAAGGCGAGCGACTTGCCCAGCCGGTGCACTTCGATGTTCTGCGCCTTGTCCAGTGCTCTCTTGAGGTTGTCCATGTTGGCGAGGCGCATTTCCAGGGTTTCCTCGCCCGGTTTCTGAATCCGGCTCAGCTTCTGGAGCTCGGTAAAGCCGGTGCTGAAGATGTTGGCCTCCGGGCAGGAGTAGCTCTCCCGCGCCGACTTGTAGGCCTCGGCCAGGTTTCGCGATTTCCAAAAGTCGTCGAGGAACTCCGCACTCTCCTGCCGGGTGCTCCGGTAAAGCAGGAACTTGTTGAAGACGATGAACCAGGAGGTGAGGGAGAAACAGACCAGCATCATCATGACCAGCTTCACGATCAGGCTGGCCTTCAGGAACATGTTGATGATATCTAATTGTTGCACCGGAGTGGTTCCTTCGTGGAAGCGATGCCGAATTCAAGCGCCCGGACTAATGGAAACGGGGCCGCGCAGGCCGCCGAACCATGCCGGGTGGCTCGGGCTCGGGTCATCGGTTGGGGAGTTTTTCCTCGGGCTTGCCTTGAAATCGAACTCAACGATTTTTTTTCAGGCCTCCTTTTTAAATGCTTTTGAACAAGATGTCAACGAGGCGGAGAAGGGCGGCGACCATCCTGTCCCCCGGGAAACAGGACTTTTTATTTTTGACATCGGGGGATAAAGAAGGTATCTCTTGAGGCCTGCCACGGGGGATTTTTCCCCGGCCGGCGGGGCATCGTCGGGCGCCGGCAGCGAATTCGGAGCAACCATTTCTGCGGAACAATCATCTCATTGAAGGATGGGATTCATGGAGGCGATCAAGGTAGGGCTGATTGGGTTCGGCACGGTGGGCAGCGGCATGGCCCAGGTGCTTCACGAGCAGGCCGGGCGGCTCCAAAAGAAGGTGGGGACGGAGATCGTTCTCAAGCGGGTGGCCGACATCCGGATCGAGGCCCTGCCCCCGCACCTGGCCGGGATCGAGCTGACCCGGGACGTGCAGCAGGTGCTCGCCGATCCCGGGATCGACATCGTGGTGGAGCTGATCGGCGGCATCGAGCCGGCCAAGAGCTTCATCCTGGCGGCCATCGCCAACGGCAAGCACGTGGTGACCGCCAACAAGGCGCTTATCAGCCAGCACGGCTCGGAAATCTTCGCCGCGGCCCACGCCCGCGGGGTGGAGGTGGGCTTCGAGGCGAGCGTCGGGGGCGGCATCCCCGTCATCAAGGCCCTGAAGGAAGGGCTGGTCGCCAACCGCATCCTGTCGGTGATGGGCATCCTGAACGGCACCGCCAACTTTATCCTGAGCACGATGACCGATCAGGGGCTGCCTTTCGCCACCGTCCTGCGGCAGGCGCAGGAGAAGGGCTACGCCGAGGCCGACCCCACCTACGACGTGGAGGGGATCGATACCGCCCACAAGCTGGCGATCCTCATGAACCTGGCCTACGGCATGAGCATCCGCCTGGACGAGATCAGCATCGAGGGCATTTCCTGCATCGAGCCCATCGACATCGCCTTCGGCCGGGACCTCGGGTACCGGATCAAGCTTCTCGCCATCACCCGCAACCACGGCGACCACGTGGAGGCCCGGGTCCATCCCACCCTGGTGCCCGAGGACCACATGCTGGCGAGCATCAACGGCGCATACAACGGCATCAACTTCCGGGGCGACATGGTGGGCGACGTCCTGCTCTACGGCTACGGTGCCGGCAAGATGCCCACTGGCTCGGCGGTGGCGGCCGACATCGTGGACATCGCCCGCAACATCCTGAACGGCTCGATCAACCGGGTGCCGGCCCTCTCCTATCGGCACGAGCACCTCCGGCCCCGGCGGATCACGCCGCTCGAGGAGCTGCAGGGGCCTTACTACATCCGCATCTCCGCCGTGGACCACCCGGGCGTGCTTTCCACCATCTCGGGCATCCTCGGCAAGCACGGGATCAGCATCGAGTCGGTGATCCAGAAAGGCCGCAACGCCCAAGGCTCGGTGCCCGTGGTCATGGTCACCCACGATGCCCGGGAGGCCGCCGTCCGGCAGGCGCTCGCCCAAATCGACGCCCTCGACATCTGCACCGCCAGGTCAGTCAAGATCCGCATTCTGGTCGACGACGGCGAAGAGGAGCACTGAGGCATGAAGTATGTCATTCTGGTGGGCGACGGCATGGGCGACCGGCCCCTGCCGGAGCTTGCCGGCCGCACGCCCCTCGAAGCGGCGAGCACCCCCGCCATGGACCGGCTGGCCCGGGAAGGCGAGATCAGCCTTTTGCAGACCATTCCCGCCGGCTATCCGCCCGGGAGCGATGTGGCCAACCTTTCCCTCCTGGGCTACCGGCCGGAGGAGTGCTACACCGGCCGGGCGCCGCTCGAGGCGGCCAGCATGGGGGTGGCGCTCGCCTCCGACGAGGTGGCCTTCCGCTGCAACCTGGTCACCCTGGAGCACGGGGAGACCGGCGCGGTCACCATGGTCGATTACAGCGCCGGCCACATCGGGACCGATGAAGCCCGGGAGCTGGTGCTGGCCCTCGAAAGGAAGCTCGGCGGCGAAGGCCACCGGTTCTACCCGGGGGTGAGCTACCGCCACCTCTTCGTGTGCCGGGGCGGCTACCCCGGCCTCGAAACGGTGCCGCCCCACGACCATACCGGCCGGGACGTGGCCGCATTCTGGCGCCGCTACCTGGCTTTCCCCGACCTGGCCGCTATCGTCGAGCAGGCCGGCCGCCTCCTGGCCGACCACCCGGTGAACGCGGCTCGCCGTCGGCAGGGGCACAACCCCGCCAACTCCATCTGGCTGTGGGGGGAAGGCAAAACGCCGGCCATGGCCACCCTGAAGGAGCGCTACGGCCTTTCCGGCGCGCTGATCTCGGCGGTGGACCTCCTCAAGGGGATCGGGGTCTGCGCCGGCCTGGAGGTGGTGAACGTGGAGGGGGCCACCGGCTATCTCGACACCAACTACCAGGGGAAGGCGGAAGCGGCCCTCGCGGCCGCGGCCCGGCATGACCTGGTCTTCGTCCACGTGGAGGCCCCGGACGAGGCAGGCCACCAGGGTTCCCTCGAGAAGAAGATCCGGGCCATCGAGGATTTCGACGCCCGGATCGTCCGGCCTATCGTGGACGGGCTGGCGGGGACCGAATTCCGGCTCGCCCTGGCCATGGACCACCTCACGCCGCTCGCCATCCGCACCCACGCCGGGGAGCCGGTGCCGGTAGTGATCTTTGACTCGCGGCGGAAAACGGGCGGGGCGGACGGCTATTCCGAAAAGGCGGCTGCCGCCGCGGGCCGGCGCCTCGCCGACGGCCGCGCCTTTTTCGAGACCCTCCTGGAGCGGCGCTGATGGCGGGGGCGGATTTTCCCATGCCCGGGCGGGTGCACCGCTGCACCTGCCGGGTCCTTTACGGGGACACCGATTCGGGCGGGGTGGTCTACTACGCCAACTACCTTCGCTACTTCGAGCAGGGCCGCACCGAGCTCATGCGGGAGCACATTTGCTCCTACAGGGAACTGGAGGAGCAGGGGCTTATCCTGCCGGTGGTGGAGTGCCAGTGCCGCTACAAGATCTCGGCTCGGTATGACGACCTGCTCCTGATCGAAACCGCCGTCGCCGAAGTCAAGGCTTTCTCCTGCCGCTTCCACTACCGGATCCTCCGGGAAACCGACGGGAAGCTGCTGGCCGCCGGGGCCACGGTCAACGCGGCGGTGGACCGCAGCGGCAAGCTGATCCGCCTGCCGACCGACCTCCTCGAAAAACTGCGTGCCTTCGGCCTTCCGGGGGAGACAGGCCCTTGACATTATCAGCAAAGCGGGTATTATAAAAGGACGTGACGCGGGGTGGAGCAGTCCGGTAGCTCGTCGGGCTCATAACCCGAAGGCCAGAGGTTCAAATCCTCTCCCCGCTACCAGAAATATCAAGGGGTTACGCTGATGCGTAACCCCTTTTTTTGTGCGCCATGCGTGGCGCGATCTTTTGGAGGTGAAAGTCCTCTCTTGGGCGTAGCGATCGGAACAAGTAGCCGGAGGCAAGGGCGTTGTGGCGACACGGGGTCTGAAGGAAGCCCGAGGCAAA
>JAJYKH010000174.1 GCA_021788685.1 Deltaproteobacteria bacterium
AAGCGGGATGGCGCCCCGCACCTTCGGCCCTCATCCTTTCCTGATCCCCACGATGGCACCAGACCGGCAAGAGCCCCCGGCCAGAAGCGGTGATGAGCGGATCGCCCTCGACCATCTGCTCGGGATCGCCGCCCGGGAATACGGCCATTCCCCCCCGCTGCTGCGGGAGCTCTGCACCGACGTGGTGGACCTCTACCAGGGGCGCTGGCCGAGCCGGGAGGCCTGCCAGGTCGGCTATCACACCATCCGGCACGCCTGCGACGTGGCCCTCGCCGCCGCCCGCATGATTGCCGGCTGGAACCGGGTCAATCCCGAGCGGCAGATCCCCGGGGAGCTTTTTCTGGGGGGGGTGGCCGCCGCTCTTTTCCACGATGCCGGGTACCTCAAGGACAAGGGGGACACCGACGGCCGGGGCGGCAAGTTCACGTACAGCCACGTCGCACGCAGCGCCGAGCTGGCCCGCCGCTACCTGGCTGACCATCACTGGCCGGCGCGGCTGGTCGAGCTGGCGCCGCGGATCATCGGGGTAACCGAATTCCATGATAAGCCGCGCCTGTCAGGGTTCGGCGATCCGGCCGCGGAGACGGTCGCCCGCATGGTGGCCACCGCCGACCTGGTCGCCCAGATGGCGGACGTGGACTACATGCAGTCCATCCGGGACTTGTACGAGGAGTTCCAGGAGGCTTACGAGCACGAGGGGCGGGAAAACCTGGAGCAGCGCGGCATCAAGATCTTCAATTCCCTCCAGGAGGTTCTCGACGGCACCATTCCCTTCTACGAGCATTTCGTGCTCCCCCGGCTTCAGCAGCTCGGCCGCATGGACCAGTACCTCATCGCCTTTTTCGGCGAGGGGCGCAACCCCTACCTGGAAAACATCGCGGCCAATCTCTCTGGCCAGCTGCTCGATAAACGGGTACAATGGCGTCGTTTGGGCGACATTCTCCAGGAGCTCGGCTTTGCCAGCGGCCAGGAGATCGAGGCGGCCCTGGCCCGCCAGAAGGTGCAGAAAGGCACGGCCCCGGAGCAGGCCGGCGCCACGCCCTTCCGCCAGCGGCTGCTCGCCTGGATGGAGTCCCAGGGCGGCTGCCGCTGCCTGGGCGACATCCTCATGGAAATGAGCATCATCGAGCCGGCGGTCCTGCGCCAGGGGCTGCTGACCCAGATGCTTCCCGGTGCCCTCCTCGAAGAGCTGTCGCGGGAGGAGATGCTCGCCCTGCTGCGCATTTCCATGCTCCTGCCCAACATTTGCAAGGGGCGGTGGATCCTGGAGCAGGTGCAGGAGATGATCAACTCCATGCTCGCCTGCGAGGCGGGCTCCATCCTCCTCGCCGATCCCGAGCGGCAGCAGATGGTGGTTCTGGTCCAGGCCGGCCCCCGCCGGCACGTCCAGGGGCCGGGGCTCCCCCTCGACAAGGGGTTGTCCGGCTGGGTCTACCGGCACGGGCAGCCGATCTCCCTGGCGGACGCCATTGCCGACGAGCGGTACAACGGCGAGCTCGACCGGCGCATCGACCTGGAGACCGGTTCCATCCTGGCGGTCCCCGTCCACCTGAACGGCGAATGCGTGGGCGTCATGGAAGCCTTCAACAAGCGCGGTGGCAGCTTCAACGCCCACGACATGGATGTGCTCGCCATGCTGGCGAACGTTATCGCCACCACTCTGGACTGTGTCCTGAAACCGGCGGAGTGACGCCCAGCGCCGGGACTGCCGGCCTCTCCAAAGACCGGATTCCGCCCACGAAGGCGAAGGTAAGTCTTTGATTTGTTTTTCTTCGTGATCTTCGTGTCCTTCGCGGTAAAGAGCATGCGAGCCTCCCAGAACAACCCAAAATCGCTCACCGCCTTCGAAAGACTCATTGACATGCCCCGCATCGTTTCCCTTCTCGCCGCCCTGCTGATCCTGCTCGCCAGCGCTTCGCCTTCGAGAGCCGCCCAGGGCATCAGCATCGACGGCAAGCTCAAGTACCCGGCCGGCTTCGATCATTTCGACTACACCTCCCCTGACGCCGTCAAGGGGGGCCACCTGGTCCTGAGCGAGCTGGGCAGCTTCGATAAGATGAACCCGTACACCCTCAAGGGGACGGCGCCCACCGGCCTCGAGACGCTGGTCTTCGAGACCCTGGCCGAGCCCAGCCTGGACGAGCCCTTCTCCGAGTACGGGTTGCTCGCAAGCGACATCGAGCTGGCCCCGGACCGCCTTTCCGTCACCTACACCATCAACGACAAAGCCCGATTCTCGGACGGGACGCCGGTCACCCCCGAGGACGTCAAGTACTCCCTGGAGACGCTGAAGAGCAGCCTCGCCCATCCCTCGTACCAGGCCTACTTCCACGACATCGACCGCGCCGAGGTGCTAGACGCCCACCGGGTGCGGTTCTACTTCAAGCGCAGGAACCGGGAGCTGCACCTGATCGCGAGCCAGCTGCCGGTCTTCTCCCGCAAGTACTTCGAAAAGCACGGCTTTGACACCCCGTCCCTGGAGCCGCCCCTGGGCTCGGGCCCGTACGTGGTCGAGTCCATGGTGCCCGGCAAATCGATCACCTACCGGAGGAACCCCAACTACTGGGGCGCCAACCTCAACGTCCGGCGCGGGATGTTCAACTACGATCGGATCACCTTCAAGTATTATAAGGACCAGGTCGTGTCGGTGGAGGCCTTCAAGGCCCACGAGTTCGATTTCATGCCGGTCAACATCGCCAAGCAGTGGGCGCGGGACCTCCAGGGCCCCAAGTTCGCCCGGGGGCTCATCCGGAAGGAATGCCTCCCCCACCGCAACAACGCCGGCATGCAGGGGTTCGTGATGAACATCCGGCGGCCCCTGTTCGCCGACCGGCGGGTGCGGGAGGCCCTCTGCCTCGCCTTCGATTTCCGGTGGGTGAACACCGCCCTCTTTTTCGACCAGTACACCCGGTGCGACAGCTACTTCAGCAATTCCCACCTGGCCGCCCGCGGCTTGCCGCAGGGGCTGGAGCTCCAGGACCTGCTGCCTTTCAAGAACCAGCTGCCGCCCGAAGTCTTCACGAAGCCGCCCGCGCCCTTCTCCACCGCGCCGCCCCACAGCTTGCGCCAGAACCTCCTGAAGGCCAGGGACCTGCTGGCCGCGGCCGGGTGGCGGGTCAGGAACGGCCGGCTGGTGAACGCCCAAGGGGTCCCCTTCCGCTTCGAGATCCTGCTCGCCTCCCCCTCCTTCGAGCGGGTGATGGCCCCCTATGTCCAGAACCTCCAGAGGCTCGGAATGAGGGTTTCCTACCGCACCATCGACCCGGCGCTCTACACCCGGCGGCTGGAAACCTTCGATTTCGACATGGTGGTCGAGGTCTTCCCCCAGTCCCAGTCGCCCGGGAACGAGCAGCGGGACTACTGGGATTCGGCCTCCGCCGACCGCCAGGGCTCGCGCAACATCATCGGCATCAAGAGCCCCGTGGTGGACGCCCTGGTGCACAAGATCATCTACGCCGACACCCAGGAGGAGCTCGCCGCCGCCTGCCGGGCCCTCGACCGGGTGCTCTGGTACGGCTACTACGTGGTGCCCAACTGGTACCTGGCCAAGCACCGGGTCGCCTACTGGAACCTCTTCGAGCAGCCGAAGACGCTGCCCCTCTACTACCAGCCCATGCAGGCCCTCATGACCTGGTGGTTCAACGCGGACGCCCGGAGAGGGATGAAGGATCTAAAATAATGGCCGCATACATCCTCAGACGCCTCCTGCTCATGATCCCCACCCTGTTCGGGATCATGCTCGTCACCTTCATCATCACCCAGTTCGTCCCCGGCGGGCCGGTGGAGCGCATGATCGCCCAGATCCAGGGCCACGGCGCGGGCGAGGAGGTCAGCGCCCCCGCCCCCACCGACCTCTACCAGGGCGCCCGGGGGCTCGACCGGGAGCGGATCGCGCAGCTGAAGAAGCTCTACGGGTTCGACAAGCCGCCGGCCGAGCGGTTCGTCTCCATGATGAAGCACTACCTCATGTTCGATTTCGGCACCAGCTACTACCACCACGAGGGGGTGGTGCAGCTGGTGATCTCGAAGCTCCCGGTCTCCATGTCGCTCGGCTTCTGGTCGTTCCTCATCGTCTACGCGGTCTGCGTCCCCCTGGGGATCAAGAAGGCGGTGCGGGACGGCTCCCGCTTCGACATCGCCACCAGCACCATCATCCTGGTGGGCTACGCCATCCCCGGCTTCGTGCTCGCCATCCTCCTCATCGTCCTCTTCGGGGGCGGCAGCTTCTGGAGCGTCTTCCCCCTCCGCGGCCTGGTGTCGGACAACTGGCACGAGCTCGGCCTGATGAGCAAGATCCTCGACTACCTGTGGCACATGGTGCTGCCGGTCACCTCCATGGCGGTAGGGAGCCTCGCGGTGATGACGCTCCTCACCAAGAACAGCTTCCTCGAGGAGATCCGCAAACAGTACGTGCTCACCGCCCGGGCCAAGGGCTTGGGCGAGAACCAGGTCCTTTACCGCCACGTGTTCCGGAACGCCATCATCCCCATCATCACCGGCTTTCCGGGCTCGTTCATCACCGCCTTCTTCACCGGCAGCCTCCTCATCGAAACCATCTTTTCGCTCGACGGCATGGGGCTGCTCGCCTACGACTCGATCATGAACCGCGACTACCCGGTGGTGCTCGGCACCCTCTACTTCTTCACCATCATCGGGCTCGTTTCGCGGCTTCTGTCCGACCTCAGCTACGTGCTGGTCGATCCCCGCATCACCTTCGAAAGCATGGAGCGCTGAAGCCATGGCCCGGCACGAAAACAGCTTGTGGCGGCGGCGCTGGCGGCGGTTCAAGGGCAACCGCCGCGGCTACTGGAGCCTGGTCATCTTCACGGTGCTCTTCGGCCTGAGCCTTTTTGCGGAGGTGCTCAGCAATGACAAGCCGCTCCTGGTCCGCTACGAGGGGCGATACTATTTCCCGGTGGCGGTCTGTTACCCGGAAACCACATTCGGCGGCGTCTTCGAAACCGAGGCCGACTACCAGGACCCGTTCGTGCTGGCCAGGATCACCCATGGCGGCAACTTCGCGATCTTTCCGCCCAACCCGCACGGTTACGCCTCGATCAACCTGAACCTCCATCAGCCGGTGCCCTCTCCCCCCTCCCGGGAGAACCTCCTCGGCACCGACGACCGGGGCCGGGACGTGCTGGCCCGCCTCATCTACGGCTTCCGGCTGTCGGTGCTCTTCGGGTTTGCCCTCACCGCGGTGGGGACGGTGCTGGGGATCCTGGCCGGGGCCGTCCAGGGCTACTTCGGGGGCAAGACCGATCTCTTCTTCCAGCGGTTCATCGAGATCTGGAGCGCCATGCCCGAGCTGTATCTCCTCATCATCTTCTCGGCCATGTTCAAGCCGAGCCTCCTTCTCCTCCTGGTGCTGCTCTCCCTCTTCGGCTGGATGGGGCTCTCCGACTACGTGCGGGCCGAGTTCCTCAAGGGCCGCAACATGGATTACGTCCGAGCGGCCAGGGCCCTGGGGGTGAAGACCCCCACCATCATGTTCCGCCACCTGCTCCCCAACGGCATGACCCCGGTGATCACCTTCCTGCCCTTCCGGATGTCCGGGGCGGTGCTCGCGCTCACCAGCCTCGATTTCCTCGGCCTCGGCGTGCCGCCGCCCACCCCCAGCCTCGGCGAGCTGCTCGCCCAGGGCAAGGCGAACATCGAGGCCTGGTGGCTTTCCATCGGCACCTTCGTGGTGCTGGTGGGCACCCTCATCCTCCTGATCTTCATCGGCGAGGCGCTCCGGGAAACCTTCGACCCGAGGAAGATCTGATGCTGCTCGATCTCCGGAATCTCGACGTCGATATCGCGGCCGACGAGGCCTGGAGCCCCATTCTCCGCAAGGTTTCCTTCACCATCGACCAGGGGCAGACCGTGGCCCTGGTGGGGGAGTCGGGCTCCGGCAAATCGGTGACCGCCCTTTCCACCCTGCGGCTGCTGGAGAAGATCGCCTCCGTGCGGACCACGGGCGAGATCCTCTTCGAGGGCCGGGACCTCCTCCGCCTCCCGGAGCCGGACCTGCAGCGCATCCGGGGGAACCGCATCGCCATGATCTTCCAGGAACCGATGACCTCGCTCAACCCGGTCTACACCATCGGCGACCAGCTCATGGAGCCCCTGGGCCTCCACCAGGGCCTCGACAAGCGCACC
>JAJYKH010000175.1 GCA_021788685.1 Deltaproteobacteria bacterium
GCCCATGGCCGGGCCGCCGATCATAGATGGCGGGGTGCTGTGGGCCGACGGGCGGATCGTGGCCGTTGGGCCTTTCGCCGGTTTGCGTGTGGAGGGCGGCAGGGTGGTCGAGCACGAGGGGTGCGCGCTCATCCCCGCGCTCGTCAACGCCCATGCCCACCTGGAGCTCTCCCACCTGGCGCCGCTGGGTCGGGAGGCCGCCGTCACCCCTTTTCCCGGGATGGCCGAGTGGATCACCGCCCTCCTGCATCGGCGGGAAACGGTTCCCGCCTCCGACGAGGAGATCGCGGCCCAGGCCCGCGCCGCCCTCGATGACCTGCGGCGGACCGGCACGATTCTGGTGGCCGATACCGGGAACCGGCCCGAAAGCGTTCATCTCGGGCGGGACGGCGGGATGGACGCGCTTTTCTTTCTGGAATTCCTGGGATTGTCCCGGGCCGCGGCGGAGGCGGGGCTGAAGCGGTTGGCGGCCGTCGAGGCCGGGACCGCCTGCACCGCCCACGCCCCGTATTCCACCGCGCCCGGCCTCATCCGGGGCCTGAAGCAGCGGGCCGCCGCGGCCGGCCGCCTTTTTCCCATCCATGTAGCGGAATCGGCGGACGAAATCGAATTCCTCCGCACCGGGGGCGGTCCTCTCCGGCGTTTCCTCGAAAGCCGGGGGGCGTGGGACGGCTCCTTCGCCCCTCCGGGCTGCGGGGCGGTGGACGACCTGCACCGGCTGGGGGTGCTCGATGGCCGGACCCTCTGCGTCCATGCCGTCCATCTGTCCTCGGGGGAGATCGACACCCTGGCCTCCCGTCAGGCCAAAGTCTGCCTGTGCCCGGGCAGCAACCGCACCCTGGGCGTGGGCAAGGCCCCGGTGGCGAAGCTGCTTGCGGCCGGAATCCGGCCGGCCTTGGGGACCGACAGCCTGGCGAGCAATCCGCGGCTCGATCTGTGGGAGGAGATGCGGCTCCTCCGGGAGGACCATCCGGAGGTGGCGCCCGAGGAGGTTTTCGCCATGGCCACCGCCAACGGTGCCGCGGCGCTCGGGTGTGCGGGACGGCTGGGGAGCCTGGCCCCGGGCCGGGACGCGCGGCTGCTCGCCGTCCGCTGTCCGGTCCCTCCTGATGACATTTTCGAATTCCTGACCACCGCCGGCCCGGAGGCCGAAGTCAGATGGGTCGAGTAGATGCCGGGCCACGGGCCCGGATCGGGATGGTCAACTTCATCAACACCGCGCCGCTGTATGAGGTGTGGCGGCAAACCGTGTCCCGCCCCGACTGGCGGGTCACCGAGGCGCCGCCCACCACCCTTAACCGGCTGCTCCAGGCCGGCGAGCTGGACCTGGGCTTCGTCTCTTCCCACGAGTATGCGGCGCGGCCGGACGAGTACCGGATTTTGGGCGATCTGTCCATCAGCGCCTCGGGGCCGGTGGGGAGCGTCCTCCTGCTCTGCCGGGTGCAGCCGGAACAGCTGGGCGGCAAGCTGGTAATCCTCAGCTCCCAGTCCCAGACCTCGGCCAGCCTGGTGCGGATCGTGCTCGAGGAATTTTACGGCGTGACGCCGCACTACAGATCGGGTACAACCTCAAGTCCGGAGGCGCCTGAGGCGGCGGCCGTGCTCGCCATCGGCGACGAGGCACTCCGCCACCGGGCCGACCCCGCCTTCCCGGTGCGGCTCGACCTAGGGGAGATCTGGCGGCGCCACACCGGCCTGCCGTTCGTGTTCGCGGTTTGGGCGGTGCGCCGGGAGATCTGCGAGCAGGACATGGAAGCGGTGGCGGAGATCCACCGTGAGCTGCGACGCTGCGTGGACGAGGGAAGGGGGCATCTCCGGGCCATCGCCGCCCGGGTGGCCCCCCGCATCCCCATGCCGGAGGAGGAGTGCCACGATTACCTCCGCGGCCTGGAGTACGATCTCGGGGAGGCGAAGAGAGACGGACTCCGCCTTTTTTTCGAGCACCTCATCCGGAGGGGCGAGGCGCCTTCCCGGGCCCTGCCGCTCAGGATTTGCGGGTAGCTTCGGCCTCGCGGCTGAAAGCGTTGGAGGTCGGAGGGTAGCTCTTCGCTCGCTTGAGGCGGGTTTTCCCGCTCTGCCTCCGACCTCGAACCTCCAACCCCAAGCCGAATTGGCACGGAACGCCCATTGGCTTGAATGAAAAACCGGTTCCCCCGAGCCGGACCATAACGGTGCCCCTTCCATGCTGCCAGACATTGAAGAAAAGAAGACCTTTGTCCGGGAGAAATTCGCGGCGATCAGCCCCCGGTACGACCTGCTCAACTCGGTCCTGAGCTTCCAGATGGACCGCTACTGGCGGTGGGTGACCACCCGGGAGCTCAGGTCATTTCCGGACGGGGCGGTGCTCGATCTCTGCGCCGGCACCCTGCCGCTCTCCCTGGAGCTCACCCGCCAGGCCGCGGGGCGGCGGGTGGTGGCCATCGACTTCTGCGAGGATATGCTCCGGGCCGGGGTGAAGACCATGTCCCGCGACGGGCGTGCCGGACGCATCCAGCCCGTCTGCGGCGACGGGGAGGAGATCCCGGCCGCCGCCGACCGTTTCTGGGGGATCACCGTGGCGTTCGGGGTCCGCAACCTTGCCAATACCCGCAAGGGGCTGGCCGAAATGTGGCGGGTGCTCAAGCCCGGGGGCAAGCTGCTCATCCTGGAGTTCTCCCGGCCGCGGAACCCCCTGGTCAAGCCGGTCTATAACTTCTACCTCAACCGCATCCTGCCCCGGATCGCGGGGGTCGTTTCCGGCGACCGGGAGGCCTACCAATATCTCGCCGACTCCATCGCCGCCTTTTACGAGCCGCGCGAGCTGCTGGCGATGATGAGGGAGGCCGGCTTCGCCAAGGCCTACGCCCGGCCCCTCACCTTCGGCATTGTCACCGTCTACGTTGGAGTCAAATGAGTAAGCGCCCACCAGCAGCTATATCCATGCACAGCTGAAAAGATCAAACCACCCTCACCCTGACCCTCCCCCTGATGGGGAGGGGAACGGCAAAGAGCAGGAGGGAAGGTATGAGGAAACCTGAATTGTTTATGCTGATCGATTCGACTGCTCTACGGATTGAAGACATCCCTCTCCCTCAGGGAGAGGGCTTGGGTGAGGGTGGTTTGCGGCCCAATAACCGCTGGTCTCTCTTGCGTCCAGGAAGGTGCCTGCGATGAAGAGGATGGTCCTCGCCATCACCGGCGCGAGCGGCTCCCTGTACGTGCCGGAATTCCTCAAGCTGGCCCAGGCGGCCGGGGTGGAGGTGCACGCCGTCATTTCGGATGCCGGCCGCGAGGTGATGCTTCTGGAGACGGGCCTGGCCCCGGCGGACCTCGATCCCTGGGTGGCGGCCTGGCTCGGCTTCAAGGATTTCACGGCACCCATGGCGAGCGGCTCCAGCCGGTTCGGGGCCATGCTGGTGCTTCCCTGCACCATGGGCACCCTGGGGGCGATCGCCAATGGCATTTCCGCCAACCTCATCCACCGGGCGGCCGATGTCATGCTGAAGGAGGGAAGGCCGCTTCTCCTGGCCGTGCGGGAAACCCCCTTCAACCGGGTCCACCTGCAGAACATGCTCAAGGCCCAGGAAGCGGGCGCCATCATCTGCCCCCCCATTCCCTCCTTCTACCATCGGCCGGAAAGTCTCTCTGAGATGGCCCGCTTTGTCGCCGCCAGGTACTGCGATTTGCTGGGGATTCCGGTGGAGGGGATGAAGCGGTGGGGGGACGAGGGCTGAGGCTGGAAGTTGAAGGCTCAAGGCTCAAGGCAGCCGAATGGAAGCGGTGGTGCTTTCAGGAGGAGGTATGATCAAGAAAATCAAAATACTGCTCGAAATGATCAAGTTCGAGCACACCATCTTTGCCCTGCCGTTCGCCCTTACCGGGGCGTTTTTGGCCGCGCGGGGGGTGCCCCCGGCCGGCGTGTTCGGCTGGGTGCTCCTGGCCATGGTGGGGGCGCGGACCGCGGCCATGGGCTTCAACCGCATCGCCGACCGCGAGCTCGACCGCCGCAACCCGCGCACCGCGGGCCGGGCTCTCGCCACTGGCGACGTCAAGATGGCGGAGGCCTGGATCATGGTGCTCGTCGCCTCCCTCCTTTTTTTCTTCGCTTGCGCCAACCTGAACCGGCTCACGCTGCTGCTCTCCCCCTTCGCCCTGGGGCTCACCTTCTTCTATTCGCTTACGAAGCGGTTCACCTCCCTCTGCCACTTGGTCCTGGGGCTGGCGCTCGCCTTTTCTCCCTTGGGCGGCTATGTGGCGGTGCGGGGAATCCTGGCCGGATTCCCGTGGGCGCTTTCGGCCGCCGTCCTCTTCTGGGTGGCCGGATTCGATACCATCTACGCCTGTCTCGATGCCGACTTCGACCGCCAGGCGGGGCTTTACTCGCTGCCGGCCCGGATCGGCCGTGAAAACGCCTTCCGGCTGGCCGTAGCCTTCCATGTCTCGGCTTTCCTTCTCTTTCTGGCCACCGGTCTGGCCGCCGGTCTGAACCTCTTCTTTTACGGGGGATTGGCCTTGACCGCCGCCGCCCTCTTCTACCAGCACATCGTCGTGAACCCCCGCGATCTCTCCCGCATCCAGCTTTCCTTTTTCACCCTCAACGGCCTGATCGCGCTCACTATTTTCGCGGCCACCTGGCTCTCGCTGGCCACCAGTTAGTGTCCATCCGGAAACGGTTCTTTTCGCCCGATTGCTGCGTTGCTTGGTCGACTGGAAATGCTCGCGTACAGGACTTCCAGGCGTCCTCGCGCCTTGCACGCGGACGAAAATCCTCGTTTCTGGATACCAGTTCAAACAGGAGTGCCGACAATTTTGGGAACGGCCCAGGAGTTTGCTTGACTATTTTCTCCGGAGACACTTAAATTCTCTTCATACCCCTTCCATTCCTCATCCCAATCTAGGAGAGCATTTTCATGCACGTTCAATGGAAACGATCGTACTGGGCCCTTGTCCTGTTCCTGGTGGCGGCGCTCGCCGCCGGCCCGGTCATGGCGGCGAAGAGCAAGGCCCCCGCAGCGCCAAAAACGCCGGGAAAAGTGGCCGTGGTGAACGGCGCCGTCATTACACAGAAGGATTTCGACCGCGAGGTGAAGGCGGTCACGGACCGGTTCGCAAGCATGGGCCAGCCGGCCAAGCCGGAGCAGATGGCCGAGCTCAAAGAGGCCGTGCTGAACAAGATGATCGAAACCAAGCTCCTCTTCCAGAAGGCCCAGGAAGAGGGGTTCTCGGTCACCGACGACGCGGTCGCCAAGGAATTTGCCGGGATCAAGGCCAAGTTCAAGACCGAGGATCAGCTCAAGCAAGCCATGGCCTCCACGGGTCTCTCCGAGCCCGAGCTGAAGTCCCAGCTCAAGCAGGGAATGACCATCGAGAAGTTCCTTGAGCAGAAGTTCGTCGAGAAGGTCCAGGTCTCCGACCAGGATGCCAAGAAGTTCTACGATCAGAACAAGGAGGAGTTCAAACAGCCGGAAATGGTGAGGGCCCGGCACATCCTCATCTCCGTAGCGCCCAATGCCGACGAGAAGACCAAGAAAGCGGCGCGGGAGAAGATCGAAGCGATCAAGAAGCAGCTGGCGGCAGGTGCCGACTTCGCCACACTGGCCAAGGAGAACTCCCAGTGCCCGAGCAGCGCCAAGGGCGGCGATCTGGGCTTCTTCGCCAGGGGTCAGATGGTGCCGGCCTTCGAGAAGGTGGCCTTTGCCCTGCAGCCCGGGAAGGTGAGCGACGTGGTGGAAACCCAGTTCGGCTACCACCTGATCAAGGTGGAGGAAAAGAAGCCGGAGGGGACGGTCCCCTTCGAGGAGGCCAAGGACCGGATCGCGCAGTTCCTCAAGAAAGAGCAGGTGAATGATCAGATCAAGACCTACCTGGCCGAGCTGAAGAGCAAGGCCAAGATCGAGACCTTCCTGCCGGCGGCGAAGCCGGCTGACAAGCAGGCGGGAAAACAACCAGTCAAGCCGGCTGAGAAAACAGCGGCCAAGCCTGCGGCGAAGTAAGTCGATCCGCACGACCACATGCTACAGGGGCGGTTCCGGAATTTCCGGGACCGCCCCTTTTTGCTGGCCGCTCCGGTGGTCAGGGGGCTACGCGTTTCATCTCCTCGATCAACCTTTTCTCCGAGAACGAAAAATGATGCGGCGCCCACCG
>JAJYKH010000176.1 GCA_021788685.1 Deltaproteobacteria bacterium
TGGGATCGGCACCCCCCTGCGGATCCACTACGAGCTGCTTTCCGCCATGAACAGCCATCCGGCCTCGCAGGAGAAGGGAACGGATCCGGCCTGGTGAGGACGGCTTGCTTCCGCGCCTCCGGTTGAGTACCTTGAAAAAGGGACAAAAATCATATGCATACCATTCTCGTTGTCGATGACGAGCCGAATTATCAGGTGGTCCTTTCCGAGCTGCTGCGCGAGGAGGGCTACGAGGTCTATACCGCGGGCGGCGGCCAAGAGGGGCTCCGACTCGCCCGGGCGACCGACCTCGACCTGATCATCACCGACATGCGCATGCCCGGCATGAGCGGCATCGAGCTGCTCAAGGCCGTCAAGGAGCTGAACCGCGACCTGCCGGTGATCATGATCACCGCCTTCGGAGAGGTGGACAAGGCGGTGGAGGCCATGCGGGCGGGCGCCTTCAACTACCTGGCTAAGCCCTTCAACAACGACGAGCTGGTGGTCAGCATCCGCAAGGCGGTGGAGCTTTACGGGCTCCTGCGGGAAAACACCCGCCTCCGCGAGGCGATGCAGACCCGCTACGGTTTTGCCAATATCATCGGCAAAAACAAGCGGATGCAGCAGATCTACACCCTGATCGAGAAGGTGGCCCCCACCCCGGCCACGGTCCTCATCAGCGGCGAGTCGGGCACGGGCAAGGAGCTGGTGGCCCGGGCCATCCACTTCAACAGCAGCCGCAAGGAAGCCCCATTCATTTCGGTCAACTGCGCGGCCCTCCCCGAGTCTCTCCTCGAAAGCGAGCTCTTCGGCCACGAAAAGGGGGCGTTCACCGGCGCGGTGGCCCTCCGCAAGGGGCGCTTCGAGCTGGCCGATACCGGCACCCTGTTCCTCGACGAAGTGGCCGAGATGCCGCTCGCCCTCCAGGCCAAGCTGCTGCGGGTGCTCCAGGAGCGGACCTTCGAGCGGGTGGGCGGCAGTCTCACCCTCCGGGTGGATGTGCGCATCTTGACCGCCACCAACCGGGACCTCAAGGAGGAGGTCGAGAAGGGATCCTTCCGGGAAGACCTTTACTACCGGCTGAACGTGCTCCACATCCAGCTCCCGCCCCTGCGGGACCGCCTCGACGATCTGCCCCTGCTTGCCGCCCACTTCCTCAAGAAATTCGCAAGCCAGCTCAACCGGCCCGATCTCCAGATCTCGCCCGACGCGCTCCGGTACCTCGCCAGCCTGCCCTGGGAAGGCAACGTGCGGGAGCTGGAGAACGTCATCGAGCGGGCGGCCATTCTCGCCCCAGGGGAGACCATCGAGGTGGAGGACGTCCGCGCCGAAAGCGTCGGCGAGCCGAAGGCCAGCGAGTGGGCGGCCGGACTCGATCTGGACCGGCTGATCCCGCCTGGGGTCACCCTTCCCGACATCCTCGACACCATCGAGGAGCAGATGGTCCGAAAGGCCCTGGAGCGGGCCGGCCACGTCCAGACCCGGGCGGCAGAGGAGCTGGGGATCACCAAGAGCCTCCTCCAGTACAAGATGAAGAAGTACGGCCTGCAGAAGAAATAGGGTCCCGGGATGAACGGCCGGCGCTCGCCAGAGTCACCAGTTCCTTGATAACATTAGGGAAAGAAAAGGGTCTTCCTTGACCTCTCCCCGACCCATCTGTTATTCTCTTGTCAGGATCCGCAGTTGTGGCCCCCCCAAAAAGGAGAACGGTTGTGACCCTCTTGGATTTCTTTCTCATCGTGGCGGCGCTCAGCCTCGCGGGAGTGGCCGTCGCGCTGGTGCCCGCCCTGCTCCAGCTCAAGCGGACCGCCCGCAAGACCGAGCTGCTGATGGACACCCTCAACCGCGACATCTCGCCGCTCATGCGGTCGCTCACCCTGGCGGCCGGCACCCTCGAGAACCTGACTTCCCTCATGAACGAGCAGGTGGAACGGGTCGACGCCTTCCTCGACACGGTGGAGGATACCGGCCGGGTCCTCCACCGGACTTCCGAGATCATCCGGAAAGCGATCGTCCCGGCCGCCGCGGAGATCGGCGGTCTGGGCGCTGGCATCAGGACGTTCATCCATTTCTTCACCAGACCCGGCAAAAATTCCTAAGGAGGCAGTCGTATGGACAGGAAGGAAGAAAGCTGCAGCTCGGGCGTGGCCGTTTTGTCCTTTCTCACCGGAACCGCCATCGGCGCTGCGGTCGCCCTGTTGCTGGCCCCCCGCTCGGGCCGCGAGACCCGCGCGATGATCAAGGAATACGGGACCGAGCTCACGGACCGGGCGGTTGAGGAAGTCCGGGGGCGGAGCGAAGATGCCGTGGACCGCGGCCGGCGCATGATCGAGCGCGGCAAGAACCTGATCGGCCGGGGCACGGAGCTGGTCAACCAGGGACGCGAGTTTGTAGACGAGAAGAAGAAGATCCTGAGCGCGGCCATCGATGCCGGCCGGGAGGCCATGCAGCGGGAGAAGGAGAACCTGGCCAAAGCCGCGGTTCCCGAAGAGGAATAAAAGCCCGCGACGGTCGGCTGCCGCGGCTACCGGCTGCCGCTGAGGGGCTGCCCGCCCGAGCACCCTCCCCAGTTGAGCTTGTTGCGGAGAATTTCGAAGTAGCCCTTGCGCAGGGAAGAAATCAGGCGCAGGGGCCGGTCGGAGGCGGTCACCTCGAGCATATCGCCGGGCCGCAGGTCCCAGGCGGGCTGCCCATCCACGATCACCTTCACCTCGTTTGCCACGCCGTCGGCCAGCCTTGTCCGGAGCCTGACCGAGGGCGGGAGCAGCACCGGCCGGCTCTCCAGCATGAAGGGGCAGATGGGCGTCACCAGGATGGAGGGCAGCCCGGGCTGGACGATGGGCCCGCCCGCCGACAAATTGTAGGCGGTGGAGCCGGTCGGGGTGGAAAAGATGAGCCCGTCCGCCCGGTAGGTGGTGATGTACTCCCCGTCGGCCCAGGCGCTCAGCTGGACGATGCGGTCGAGGCTGCCCCTGCTGACCACGATGTCGTTCAGGACATACCGCCAGCCGCTCCTCTTCCCGCCCGCCTCGATGCGGCCCCGGAGCATCATCCGCTCCTCGATGTTCACGGCGCCGGCGAGGATGGCCTCCAGGGTTTCGTAGCACTCCTCCTCAGCCACCTCGGTCAGGAATCCCAGCCCTCCCAGGTTGACCCCCACCACCGGAATGCCGAAACGGCTCGCCTCTTCGGCCACGTGGAGCAGGGTGCCGTCCCCCCCGAGAATGATCAGGATGTCGGTGTCCGCCGTGATCTCGTCGACGGCGACCCGGATCGACTTGGCCGCGAGCCACGAGCACAGCTCGCCCGCAAGGCGCTGCGGCGCCTCGGAGCCGCGCTTGAGGACAATGGTGATGGAGCGGATCTGCATCTTCGGTTTTCTACGCCATGGAACCGGTGAACCGTCCAATCGATGAATCGGCTAAACCGTTGACCATAAATCGAGTCGAAGGAATCAACGAGTGAGGTGGATACTATCTTCCTGACGCCTTCTGCTCCGCCCCCAGCTCGCGGGAACGGTTGGCGGCGGCTTCCACCGCGTCCATGATGATGCCCGCGAAGCCGGCCCGGGCCATGACGTGGAGCCCGGCAATGGTGGTGCCGCCGGGAGAGGTGACCATGGCCCGCAGCTGGGCGGGGTGCTCCCCGGTCTCCATGGCCAGCTTCACCGAGCCGAGCACCGTCTGCAGCACCAGCTTCTCCGCCACCGGCCGGCTGAGGCCGGTCTTGACCCCGGCGTCGGTCAGGGCCTCGATGAAGGAGAAGACATAGGCCGGCCCGCTGCCGCTCAAGCCGGTCACCGCATCGAGGGCCCTTTCGTCCAGGATAACGCTGGTCCCGAAAGAATCGAAGATGGCCTTGGCGGTGGCCAGGTCCTCGGGGGTCGCCTGCCCGCCGCCGCTCAGGGCGGAGGCGCTTTCCTGGACGATGGCGGGGGTATTGGGCATCACCCGGATGGCCCGGCAGCCGCTCCCCGCCAGCGTGCCTTCGATGAGCGAGAGGGGAATCCCCGCGGCGATGGAGATGATCAGGTGCTGCCCCGTGACCTGCCCCCGGGAGCGCTCCAGGAGCTTGCCCATGATCTGCGGTTTGACCGCCAGCACTACGGTTTGGCAGGCTGGCCAGACCGCCTCGGCCTCCGGGTGGACCGTCACCCCGTACTGCTTGCGCAGCAGCGTTCGCCGGGACTCATCGGGGTCGGCCACCAGAATGTCGCCGGCGGAAATGAGCTCCGCCCGCAGAATGCCCTTGATCATGGCTTCGGCCATCCGGCCGCCGCCGACGAAGCCCAGTTTTCCGGCCAGCTTCATGCCCATCTGATGTCCCTCGGTTGTCGTAATGTGCTGGTTGCCAGCAAGTCCGTTCCAGCCCCACAAAAACTGATCCCGTCCACGGACAGCGGTGGAAGGTGATGCTCCTTGGCCCCGCCCGCCTCGGGCCAAGAGGTTTTTGCGAGATCATCAAGCTTTTCACTTTTTTACCAGATGACGATCGGTCTGACTACAAATCTTGGGCTGCGGCACAACAAAGTGCGCCAGGGCCGCCGCCAGATCCGACGCACTGGTGGCCGCAGGAATAAAAAAGCCTGCGGAGCGCGGGGCTCCGCAGGCGGTGCTGACAGGAACCGGCCCGCCCGTCAGGCGGGGCAGGAATCTCCGGCCAGGGACGAAGGCGCCAGGATGGGCATGAGCAGGCTGGCGGGCGAGGCCGCCTCCTGCCCCCGCCTCGTGGCGCCGCGGCTTTCGAGCTCGACGAGCTCCCAGCATTCGGGGCGGCGGGCGATCTCCTGCATGAGGAGCAGATGCTGCCGATGACCGGAGCGGGAAGCGATGACGTGCCCCAGGACGGGGCAGCCGAGCAGCGCCAGGTCGCCCACGATGTCAAGGATCTTGTGGCGGACGAACTCGTCCCTGAACCGCAGCCCCTCGGGATTGAGCACGCCCCCCTGGTCCATCACCACCGCGTTCTCCAGGGAGCCGCCCAGAGCGAAGCCGTTTTCCTGCAGTTTTTCCACGTCTTCCATGAAGCCGAAGGTTCGGGCCATGGCAATCTCGGCGGCGAATTTCCGGGGAGACAGCTCGATGGAGAAGCGCTGCCGCCGGATGAGCTCGTGGTCGAAATCGATTTCGCAGGTGATCTTCAGACCGTCCCCGGGAAGCACCCGGATTTCCTTGCCCCCGTCCCGGACGGCGATCTCGTCGGTGATCCGGAGCACCCGTCTGACCCCCTTCTGCCGCCGCCGGTCCGCTTTCCGCAGCAGGTGGACGAAGGGGCCGGCGCTGCCGTCCATGATCGGCACTTCCGGTCCATCCAGCTCGATCAGCGCATTGTCGATATTCATGCCGGAGAGGGCGGCGAGCAGATGCTCGGTGGTGGCGACCGCCGTTTCATCCCGGGCGATGGTGGTCGCGAGCCGGGTATCGACCACCAGCCGCATGGAGGCGGGAATGGCGGGCGCCGCAACGTCGCTCCGCACAAACCGGATGCCGGTATCCACTTCGGCCGGCTTGATCGTGAGGTTGACGGCCCTGCCGGAATGGAGGCCGATGCCGCGCATGCTCACCGGTTTCTTGATGGTATGCTGATGGGGATCCAGGCTGCTCATGAAATTCATCGCGTTCTTGGTCCTGATGCGAGGTTTTCCGGTTCCCCGGAAGAAAGCCGCTCTTTGGGTCCTCAAGAAGAAGCAAAAAGCGCACCAGAACCGGACTTCAGCCGGACGAAAGCGAATTTTAACTCGATTTAAAAGGAGTTAGAATTGCGTCCCTCCCCAGGGGAGAACCCGGGCGATCGAGGGATGTGGCAAAAACCACACACATCCGCCGCTCCGAAATCCCACACGCCGCGCCCTCCGGCTGATCCATTCTACCACGCCCGCTTGCCCAATCCGGGCTGCAAAAAGCCGCTCCGCCGATGATCCGCGGCGTTGCTCCTCGTTCCCGCCCGCCCGTGGCTCAGGGGTTCACGGCCGTTTCCAGCCGGTGATCTCTTTTTTGAGGAAAAGGATGAGCTCCTGGTCCAGAGTCAGCTCGACCCGGAGAACGTAGACCGGGAATTCCCCCTCGCAGAACGGGCCGATCTTCACGAAATCCTTCTCGGTGGTGATCAGCCCCTGG
>JAJYKH010000177.1 GCA_021788685.1 Deltaproteobacteria bacterium
ATAGCGAGCACGGCTACTGCCGTGCTCGCAAGCAATGCGATTTCTGCCCCCGCCCAGCCGCCGCCAGTGGTGGCCGTCGTTTTTGTGGCTCTCTCGCAAAACTCTTCGCTGGCGAGGTCGCCGCAGGCGAGGTCAACGGCATCCTTCACGACTTCCACCGCCCCATAGACAACGGCTGCCGGTGCGCTGCTGCGCAGAACCGTCTTCATTGCCGTTGAGGTAACCTTGGTGGCAGCATGGGTGGCGAGTACGGTGGCGCCAATGGCGGCAGCACTCTTTACGCCGCCGTCGATGGCCGCGACCGTAACGTGGGTGGCGGCGTCAACAAAGGCATCTTCCCCGCTCTTCTCATCATTGGCCCAGGCGTTCATGTTGCTGAGGCCGGACACGACTCCTCCCACCAGGGCTCCAAGCTTGGCGCCGCTGACGGCTCCGGACCTGGTTGCCAGCTTCATGCTTTCCCCCAAAGGCGGCAGGACATCCCCCTGGCCGATCTTTCCCTTTGTCGCCTTCCTGGTGATCCTTCTCGCTTCCTTGCGGGTGCGTGGGGTGGAGGTGGTCTTGCCGTCGCTTATGCAGTCAGTGGCGTTTTCCGCCACCAGCTCGTGCTCAAGGCCAACCTTTTGCCGGGCCGGCTTCTGGCTGGCCTTGCCCTTCGTGGCCTTTCTTGCCGCAACGACCTTGATCTCCTCGATCTGGTCCGAGGGGCCGACGAGCTGCCTGTCGCCGTAACCGCGCATGGCGTTTTCGGTTTTTGGGGGGGAACCGTGGTACTTGACCTCCCCCCCGGCAAGCACCGTCCCGTCCTTGACAACCTTGTAGTCGCCGTGATTGCCGTTGCTTTCACGCACGGCTCTGGTGCTGTCCCGCTCCAATGCCTTCCGGGCGTTATCGATGACGCAGTGATCCGCCTCCATCACATACCCGGTGCGGCTGTTGATGGGATTGCTCTTGTACCGGCCCGCCTGGTCGATGATGTCTTGCACACCTTCGTTGGCGGTTTTTTGCAGGGTCTTCTGGAAATGAGGGACTGCCAGCTTGTAGTTTCTTTTGAGCCGCTCCTTGAGTTGACGTATGGCGCCCTCTACGGCAGTGATTCGTTACCTTGAAGAGCATCAGGGAGGCGACAACAATGCCTTCAGCCAGGAGGCATCTTGACGCATCCGCGTCAATCGGTGTATAAACACTTATCAACCTATCGAAGAGGTGCGTCATGAATACCGTCCGCTGGAATATCGCCGTCTCGGCGGAGACCGACCGGGCTTTGCGAGTATTGCTTGCCAGCCGCGGTGGTGGCCGCAAAGGCGATCTGTCACGCTTTATCGAGGAAGCGGTGCGCACCCGCGTCTTCGATGAAACGGCACGAGAGATCAAGGCGCAAAATGCTGAGATCGCGCCGGAAGAAATCGACCAGGCTGTCGCGGAAGCGCTTGATTGGGCCGGGAGATCTTGATGCGGGTCGTGCTCGACAGCAATATCCTTTTTTCTGCATTGATTTCGCCTCACTCCCCGCCCCACCTCATCTTCGAAGCTTGGCGGGAAGGCCGCTTCGAGCTGATCACCTGTCAGCAGCAGCTCGATGAAATCCGCAGAGCCAGCCGCTCTCCCAAGCTCCAACGAATTCTTCAGGGGCACCGTGTGGGCACCTTGCTCAACCAATTGCAGCAGGGCCCGTTGATCGACAGGCTGCCGGCGGGCATTCAGGTCAATGACCCCGACGATGCCTTCCTGCTCTCCTTGTCGGCTGCTGCTGAAGCTGATGTCCTGGTCACCGGCGATCGGCGGGCGGGGTTGCTGCAAATGGGCCATTACGGCCGTACCCGCATCGTTGCTCCGATCTTCTTCTGCCGGGAAATTTTAAGAATCCTGACCTGATTGACGGGACGGCGATCTTCCTTTGGGAGGGCTAGGCTTCAGGGGTGGAGATGGGCGGCCAGCCAGTCGGCGATCAACCGCTCCACCCCTGGCACCCTGCCGAGCATCCGGGTGCCGTGGATGTCACTCTCCGGGAACACCCGCAGCTCGGCCCCCTCATCTTTCAGCCGCCGGTCAATGGCCTCCGCCCCCCGCCCCTTCTCCTCGGCGCTGGTGAGGATGAGCAGGGGTTGGCCCTTCCATTGTTTGAAAATTCAACTCCGGGCGCCTGCGACCGATAAGTCCCGTTGACAGAATGGGTCCGATTCGTTTTACTTGAATTTTCACCGGGTTGGCAGCGCCGGCAGCCGGACCGGTTTTCAGGCGCGGAGCATCCATGACGGCACACGGCGAGGGCGGCTGCGAGATCTGGGCCATCGGCGGCGGCAAGGGCGGCATCGGCAAGAGCTTCCTCATCAGCTGCCTCGGGACCGCCTTGGCCGGCCGGGGGAAACGGGTGGTCCTGGTGGACGCCGACCTGGGGGGGGCCAACCTCCACAGTTTGCTCGGGATCGGCCGGCCCAAGGCCTCCCTCACCTCGTTCTTCGAAAAGAAGGTGCCCCTGGCCGAGCTGGTGGTGGCCACCGGCATCGACCATCTGGGCCTGCTCACCGGGGCCATCGGCTCCCTTGACCCCGACCACATCAAGTACACCCAGAAGCTCAAGTTTTTCGGCCAAATCAAGAAGCTGGACGCCGAATACGTCCTGATCGACCTGGGGGCCGGCACCCACTTCAACACCATCGACACCTTTCTCCTGGCCGACCGGCTTCTCGTGGTTACCGTGCCGGAGATCACCGCCATCGAAAACCTCTACTTCTTCCTCAAGAACACCTTTTTCCGGAAGCTGGTCCACGCCTGCACCGAGCAGGGGCTGAAAGAGCTGCTCCGCAAGGCCTGGCTCGACCGGCGCCGCCACAACATCCAGAACTTCATCGAGTTCCTGGCCCACCTCCGGGGGTTGTCGCCCCGGCTGGAGAGGCTGATCGAGGAGCAGCTCGACACCTTCACCATCCAGATCGTCCTCAACCAGGTCAAGCTCCGCCAGGACATCGTGATCGGCCATTCGATCCGGAGCGTCTGCAAAAAGTACTACGGCCTGAGCTCGCGGTACGCGGGATACGTGGAGCACGATGACCTGGTCCCCCGCTGCATCAACAACCGCCAGTCGTTCATGCAGGCGTATCCCGCCTCCCGGAGCGCCGGGCAGATCGAGCTGGTGGCGGACAATGTCCTGACCGGCGGCGAGGTGAGCCTTTAGCCATGGGAAAAGACGATGTCCGCCGATGCTACGAGATGCTGGAGCTGCCGGCGGACGCCAGCCCGGCCGAGGTCCGCAAGGCCTACCTTTTCCTGAAGAAGCTCTACTCCACCGAGTCCATCGTCACCATCCCCCTGGAGGAGGAGCTGCCTCCGGAGGCCAGGCGCCAGATGAGGGAGGGGATCGAGGAGGCCTACCGGCGGCTGGCGCCGGGGGCCGTCCTCGCCGCTCCGGCCGGAGAAAAACGGCCGGTCCCGCCATTGGACGACGGCGTCGCCGTCACCGGCCTCCTCCTCCGGGAGATTCGGGAGCGGCTCGGAATCGGCCTCCGGGACTTGGCCTTGGCCACCCATATTCAGGTCCAGTACCTGGACGATATCGAGAAGGAAAATTTCGTCGCCCTGCCGGTCTACGTTTACACCCGAGGGTATGTGGCGAGCTACGCGAGCCAGCTGGGGCTCGATCCGGCGCGGGTCACCGCCGATTACATGAGCCGGTTCGCCGCCGCCCGCCAGGACGGCTGAGCGCCTCCCCTCTCAAACCTGACAATCTCCTGAATCCGTGACGACGGGTTGCGCTTATGTCATTAAAATCGAGGACTCATAGCACAAACTGCAGCCAACCAGGGCTTCACCCGTCGCCCTGCGGGGCGTTCGTCCGCACGCCATCTCCTTTGTCGACAACCGTTCGATATAGCCAACTATAATCAAACGGTCGCCTTCGCGGATCTGGCGTGCGGACGAACGCTCACGGATTCAGGAATCTCGCAGAAAGTCGAATCCCGCATCTGGATGGCTCAGCACAAAAGTTCGATATACAAGGCGCGGTGTTGTCGCGAAAGCGGAGGCGACATGAGGTACGTCGAGCATTTCACGACCCCCGCAACGCCGTGGATCGGACTTTTTGCGACGCCATCAGTTTTGCAGCAGGGCCTTGAGCCGCCCCACGAGAAGGGGATCGGCCCGGTAGGGGTGGACCGGCCGCACGGGCAGGGGCAGCCGGTAGCGGTCGGCAAACGGGGTGGCGGCCACGTTCAGGTTGAAGGCGTGGACCATGAGGGTTTCCAGGTTGACGGTGTCCTCCACGTTGTAGGCGAGGAGCGTCTCCAGGGCCCGGGGGTTGCCGCTCCGAAGGTACTCCTGCCAGAGGAGCACCGCAAAGTAGCCGTCCACCCCGTCCAGCTCCCCCCGGTCCAGGCCGAACCGCTTTTCGCACCCCTTGAGCCCGCCCTTGTATCCCAGGTGCGCCAGGAGAAACCGCAGGTCGAGATGGAGCTGCTCCAGGCGGATGCCGAACTGCCGCTCGATCACCGGCAGGTCGAAGCACTTCCCGTTGTAGGTGATCAGCATCTCGTAGCGCTCCACCGTTTCGGGGAACATTTCCAGGTTGTCCCCTTGGACGAAGCAAAAGAGCGAGCTGCCGTCCCACAGGGAGATGGCGGTGATCTCCTCCGCCCAGGGGCCGGCCCCGTTGGTCTCGATATCGAGACAGGCGGCGGCGTGGCGGAAATGGGGGAAGAGCCGCCAGTGCTGGGCGGCGGGAAGGAGGGCGGCCAGGTCGCGGGGGGAGAGCCGCCGGCCGCAGTGGGCGCGGAGCAGCGCGCGCCGGCCCGCGGGCAGTCCGGCCGCCGCGGAGCCGTCGAGGTCGTCCCAGGAAAGGATCCCCGCCTCCCAGAGCCGCCGCTCGGTTGTGAGGCCGATCCCGGGAACATGGATGAAGGTGTGGCGCAGCATGGGCGAATTATAGAACAGTGATTATCCGGAGAGGAGCATTTTCGTCCGCGTGCAAGGCGCGAAGGAGCCGAAAGAGCGGAGCGCAGTCCTTGCGCGATCATTTTTCGGCGACCGAAGCAATGCCGCAATCGGGCGAAAAGACCGTTTCTAGACCGCCGCCCGCTCCTGGGGAGCCAGCCCGTTTGCCGAAATGCCTTTGATGGTGTACCCCGGATCGTTCAGGAAGTTGGTGAAGATGACGATGAAGGCCACCGCCGTCTCTCCCATGAGCCGCTTGTCCCGGTAGAGCTCTTGGAGGCTCTGGCGCCGCTCGCTCTTGGTTTCCCGGTCGAACCGCCGCTTGAACAGGCCGTCCAGCTGGTGCCCCTCTCCCAGGTTGATGTGCTGGAGGCCGCCCGCCGCCGAATAGCTCATGACGCTCTTGAGCAGGTCCTGCTGCTCCCGGGGGTCGCGGAGGTGGTAGGCGAAGAGGTGGAGCATGGTGCTCTTGCCTTCGGCGATGCTCGCCAGGGCCAGGGAGGAAAACAGCTTCCGGCCGGCTGCGTCGAGGACGGCCTTCTGGTCGCGGAGCAGGGAGAGGAAGACCGCGTTCTTGTACAGCTGGTAGAGGCGCATGGCCCCGTTGATCTTGCGGCCGGCCGGGTGGGGCTGCCGCAGCTCGACCCCCCGGTAGCTGCCCACGAACAGGGCCTCGAAGATCACCTGGTTGCAGTCCAGGACCCGGGTGGGGTCGGAGAGATCGATCCGCAGGTCCAGGGTGTTGTCCAGCCGGTCGGCGAGCTTGATCTTGACCAGAGCGGGCTGGTGCCCCGCTTCCTGGATGAGCCGGCCCAGGTACTGGTGATAGGGCTCGCGCCCGGCGCGGGTCAGGCCGGCCAGCCGCTCGTCCAGCAAGGCGGCATCCCCGCCGCGGCGGCCGATGATCTCCCGGTAGCGCTCTTCCAGCATGTCCCAGGTTTCCCGGCCGTAGCGCTCCGGAGTGATGTCCTCGTTCTTGTCGTGGAAGAGGGTGGCGAGCAGATCGAGGGGGGCGGGCGCCTCCTCCGCCCGCACCAGGAGGGCGGCCGCCCGGATGGGGTGGAGCACGGCCAAGGGGCCCAGGCGGCGCTTCTGCTCCCCGTACGCCGTGTCCAGAAAGTCGAGGGCC
>JAJYKH010000178.1 GCA_021788685.1 Deltaproteobacteria bacterium
CCCCGCCCGCGGCGGCCGCGGTCCGGCGGCCCGGGTCGCTCACCCGCCGGAAGGGGTAGAGCTTGGCAAAGAAATAGACGAAGGCGGCAAGCCCCAGCCTCTCCCCCCGGCCCGCCGCCCGGAGCGTGACCATGAGCGAGGCCAGGTCGAGCCGGCGGGCCTCGGCCATGCCGACCAGCTGCCGGAGGCTGTCCGGGGGGTGGACGATGTCGGCATCCGTGAACAGCACGTATGGGGTTGCCGGGACCGCCCGCAGCCCTTGCTCCAGGGCCCACAGCTTGCCCGTCCAGCCGGACGGCGGCTCCCTGCCGGCCACCACCGTCAGCCGGGCGGCCAGGTCGAGGCCGGCGGCCAGCTTCCGGGCCACGGCGCCGGTGTGGTCCGCGCTCCGGTCATCGATCAGGCCGACGTGGAACGATCCAGGATACTCCTGCCGGAGCAGGGAAGGCAAGGTGCGGCCGAGCAGGTCCCCCTCGTTCCGGGCCGGGACCAGAACGGCCACCGCCGGCCAGCGCTCCAGGGCCGGCCCTCCCGTTCCCAGCCGCTGGCCGGTGCGCCAGAAGCCGCTCCGGCCCCAGGCCAGGTAGATCCAGGCGGCGAGCGAAAGGCCAGTCAGCAGGAGGATTGGAGCGGAAAGCAGATCCATGCCGGCTACAGGTCGTTCCGGTCTCCTTCTGCCAGGTAGTCCTTGAGCTTCTCCTGGAGGGAGTCCGGCCAGACCTCTCCGAAGAGGAAGGCATCCGCCTCCTCCTTGGTGAGCGACTGCTTGATCTCGATCGGCAGGCTCCGCAGCAGCTGCATGCGCTGCGGGTCGGGTTTCCTCTTTTTTCTCTCCTCTTCGGCCATGGCCCCCCTCGTCGGTCTTTCGGATCGTTTCTTGGATATAGTATCAAAAGAAGGGTGAAAAGCGATATGGCCGCCAGGCCGTGTTGCCATTTTACTTTTCCTAACCGACACGTGTATCCTATCTTTGAAGGTGCAGGAGCCTGCCTGCCAGCAGTGAAGGAAAGCCGCGCGGCTCCACGGAGGCTCGGCTTGCGGAAATCCATCCCACAAGGAGTATGAAGAGTCATGCCAGAAGGAACAGTGAAGTGGTTCAACGATGCCAAGGGATTCGGCTTCATCCAGCGGGACGACGGCAAGGACGTGTTCGTTCACCACACCGCCATCAAGGGGACGGGCTTCAAGACGCTGAGCGAGGGCGACCGGGTCTCCTTCGACGTGGTCGAGGGTCCGAAGGGCCCGGCGGCGGAGAATGTGGTCAAGCTGTAAGCCTCTCGTGATGTTATCAACCCTGCCAGACTGACCGAAGAATCTCGATCGATCCAAAACCAGCGCGGCCGGCACCCGCCGGCCGCCGGTCCTTTCTCCTTCCGGGCCCCGCCCGCGAGGCGAGGCCGGTTTCCCTCATGGCGGACGCATCCACACCAGCTGCCGGCCCTCTGTTGCGGTCACCATGCCGGGACTGTTCTTCTACCGCATCACTCCCAAGATAGCTTCTATCCTTGGACCAGACCTGCAGTGGTTGTTTGAACCAGCGTCCCCCAAAGCACCTGCCCTCAAAACCAGCTGGCTTCCAAGAGGCTTCATGTCACCACATCATCTCCGGGCCTTCCTGCTGATGTTCATCCTTCCTTCGCTCACAGGCATGTCCTGGCCGCAGGCAGGTCCGGCCGGCACACCCCAACAGGTCATGCAGGCTACCGGCGCGGCCTCCGCCGAAAGCAAGGCTTGCATCACCTGCCACCAAAAGCAGCATGGAGCGCTGATCGTCGAGCAGTGGGCGGCGAGCCTGCACGCAAAGGCGGGCGTCGGCTGTTACGAATGCCATCAGTACAAGGGCGGCCCCGCCACATTCCAGCATTACGGCAAGACCGTTTCCGTCCTGGTGACGCCGAAAATGTGCGGCAGCTGCCATGCGGAGGAAGTGCAGCAGTTCGAGGCCAGCCACCACGCGCAGGCCGGACATATCCTCGGCTCGATCGATAACGTGCTCGGCGACCAGGTGGAAGGCCCGCCCGCCGCGGTGATGGGCTGCGCAAAGTGTCACGGCAGCATGATCAAGGTTCTGCCCAACGGCAAACTGGATCCCGCCACCTGGCCCAACATCGGAATCGGCCGCGTGAATCCTGACGGCAGCCTCGGCTCGTGCTCGGTCTGCCACAGCCGCCACACCTTCTCGGTGGCCATCGCGCGCCAACCCGAAAGCTGCGGCTATTGCCATCTTGGACCCGACCACCCCCAGGCCGAGATCTACGCGGAGAGCAAGCATGGCGTTACGTATCGGACTTTGATCGGTCAGATGAACCTGGATTCGCCGAGTTGGGTGCTCGGCAAGGACTATAACGCCGCCCCCACCTGCGCCACCTGCCACATGGGAGCAGCGGCAAAGCTGGCCTCCACGCATGATGTGGGCACGCGCCTCTCGTGGAACCTGCGTCCGGAGATTGCGGTGCGGACGAAGGACTGGCAGGCCAAGAGAACCCAGATGACGGGCATCTGCCTGAATTGCCATGCCTCGGAGTGGGTGGGCGATTTCTACACGCAGTACGACAACGTGGTGAATCTCGGCAATGTGAAGTTCTTCCAACCGGCGAGTCTGATCATGAAAAAGCTTGCTGTTGCCGGCAAGCTGACCAAGACACCCTTCGATGCCCCTATCAAGTGGACCTACTTCGAGCTTTGGCATCACGAAGGCCGGCGTGCCCGGATGGGCGCCTCCATGCAGGGTCCTGATTACGTTCAATGGCACGGATTCTATGACATCGCCAAAATTTTCTATAGCGACTTCATTCCTGAGGCGGAGCAGTTGCTCCCGGGCGTGACCCGCCAAGTCATGGCCATGCCCGAGCACCAGTGGCTCAAAAGCCTCTCCCAGCCAAAGGAGGAGAAAACCCGCGAGTAGGATCGAAGGGGCCCTTGTCAACCAGTCACCAGCAACCGCGACGGCCGGGGGCCAGCCCCACAAGATCTGCCGCATCACCCCCAGGTAGCTTCCCCGGGATCGGGTGAAAAGCTGTTTCGCGGGGCCAGGTCTCGTCGCCTACGGAGGCCGCCATGAAGGTGTTGTTCGTCAATCCCGGCCCGCTTCCCCATTCCGAAATTTTCCTGCGCCTGGAGCCCCTCGGCCTGGAATGCGTGGCCGAGGAGGCCCGCCGAGAGGGGCACGAGGTGCGGCTTCTCGATCTGCAGGTGTACGGCCGCGGCGATTACGAACGGCTGCTTGCCCAATTCCGGCCGGAGGCGGTAGGGCTCTCCCTCAACTACATCGCCAACGTCCCGGAGGTGCTCGGCCTGATTGCTTTGGCCAAGGAGCGGCTGCCCGCGACCTTCCTCTTCGTCGGCGGCCACATCGCCTCCTTCATCCCCGCGGAGCTGCTGGCGCATGCAGGGGGCGCCCTCGACTGCGTGGTGCGGGGGGAGGGGGAGTCTGCCATCGGGCCGCTGCTCGCCGCGCTCCCCGGTCCGGTGACGGGGGTGCCGGGGGTGGTGACCGGTGCCGGCAGCGGGCCGCCGGCCCGACTGGTCGAGGACCTCGACCGCCTGGCCCCCGCGCGGGACCTCACCAGCAGGCGCCGCCGGTACTTCATGGGCCAGCTCGACCCCTGCGCCTCGGTGGAATTCTCCCGGGGCTGCCCGTACGACTGCGCCTTCTGCTCGGCGTGGGTCTTTTACGGGCGCCGCTACCGCCGGATCTCCCCGGCGGTAGCGGCCGAGAGCCTGGCCCGCATCCGCGAGCCCAGCATCTTCGTGGTGGACGATATCGCCTTCGCCGATCCGGCCCACGGGATGGCCATTGCCGATGAGGTCGAGAAGCGTGGCATCCGCAAGCGATTCTACGTGGAAACGCGGGTGGACAACCTGCTCCGCAGCCCGGAGCTCTTCGCTCGCTGGTGCCGGCTGGGGCTGCGGTGCATGTTTCTCGGCGTCGAGGCGCTGACCGAGGAGGACCTGAAGTCGTTCCGCAAGCGCACCAGCCCGGAGAAGAACTTCGAGGCGCTGGCTGTGGCCCGGAAGCTGGGGATCAGCGTGGCCCTCAACCTGATCGTCGATCCGGAATGGGACGAGGGCCGGTTCCGGGCGGTGCGCACCTGGGCGGAAGGCGTCCCGGATATCGTCCACCTGAGCGTCAAGACCCCATACCCCGGCACGGAGATCTGGAACACCGATGGCCAGAGGCTCACCACCCGCGACTACCGCCTGTTCGACATCCAGCATGCGGTTCTGCCCACCCGGCTGCCGCTCGACCGCTTCTACCGCGAGCTCGTGACGACCCAGGCGGTGCTCAGCACCAAGCACCTGGGCTTCAGCGCCCTGCGGAAGGCCGCCTTAGCGGCCGGCGGCCTCCTCCTCCGGGGGCAGACCAATTTCGTCCGAATGCTCTGGAAGTTCAACACGGTGTACAACGCCGAAAGGCGCTACCAGGACCATTTCCAGGACATCCAATATTTCCTCGCCCCGCCGCCCCCGCCGGGGGGCGAGAGGGCAGGTAATTTGTATGTTCACGGGTGACAATGGTGGATTCTCTTGCTCCGAGCTTCACCGGCACGGCTCCGAGGGGGTGGCAGGCGGGATCGCAGGATAAAAAAAGATAAAGCCCGTCTCCGAAACCGAAGACGGCTTTGCGACCTACCCTGATTCTCCTCTTCGGCAACCAGGCCGTCTCCGTGAGACCGTGGCTTTGCGTCCCCGGGTCGGCGATTCGAGGGAAAACGGAAGCGGGGTAAAGAAAATCGTGCGGGGGAAAAATCGAACGGGACTGATGATAACCTGAGGAAGGCAAAAGAAAGAGGCAAACGGCTTCGCCGGTCGGCGCCGGAATGAAGCGGCCTTTGCCCGGAAGCGGGGCAGGACCGCCCATCAGCCCTTTTGGGGGGACTTCCTGGTCAGCGGCTTCACGTAGCCGGTACCGCCCAGGTTCCGCATCTGCTGCCGGATGTGCCGGGTGCGCCCCCGGATGTAGCCCGAGGGGTGGACGGGGCTTGAGCTCAACGGGCTCGGCAGGATGGCCGCGAGGGTCGCCGCCTCCGCCGGGCTCAGCTTGGCGGCGGGTTTGTGGAAGTAGGTGCGGCTGGCGGCCTCGACGCCGAAAATGCCGGGGCCGAGCTCGGCGATGTTGAGGTAGACCTCGATGATCCGCTGTTTGGGCCAGAGCCATTCGAGCAGCAAGGTGAAGTAGGCCTCCACCCCCTTGCGGAGAAAGGTCCGGCCCGGCCAGAGGAAGAGGTTCTTGGCCACCTGCTGGCTGATGGTGCTGGCGCCGCGCTGCTTTTTGTGGTGCTGGTTGTATTCCCAGGCCTTGGACATGGCGTTGAAATCGAAGCCGTCGTGCTTGAGGAACTTCTGGTCCTCGGCCGCCACCGCGGCAAGAGAGACGTAGGGCGAAATGCGGTTGATTCCCACCCACTGGTAGCGCAGGTGAAAATCCTTGCCGCCGTCGTCCTTCTGCCAGAAAGCGGCGAGCTGGCGCTGCACCATGAGGGAGCTGAAGGGCACCGGCACCCACCGGAAGAGCAGGGTGAGCCCGATGCTGCCGGCAAAGAAGAGGAGGAGCGCCGTGAGCAGAACGGTGCGCAGGGTGCGGAAGGGGGAGGAGATCCTGGCCCGGGAGGAGGGAGGGGCTTTCTCACGAGAACGTCTCATTATCGGCCTCGCGACGCAGAATGGGAGCGACGGGCGTATATAGCCGATTTCCCGGACGAACGCAATGGAAATGAGGTTTTCTCGTGGAAGCGCCTGAACGGCAAAGGACGCCGGCACGACCGACGGCGGGCGGGAAGAGGCTCACCGCCGGATCAGCGGGCCGCCCCAGCCTTCCATTGGGTCAGGTGACAGACCTTCCGGCCCCAGCCGACGGGCAGCCCCTCCCGCTGCTTCACCTCGGCCACCCGGCCGTGCTCGAAGATCACCAGGGTGTCGCCGAAGACCTCCACGTCGGCCGGGTCATGGGTGATCACCACCAGGGGCACCGCGAACCGCTTCCGGATTTCGAGCAGCTCCAACCGCATCCGCTGGCGCAGGGGGGCGTCCAGGGCGGAGAAGGGCTCATCGAGGA
>JAJYKH010000179.1 GCA_021788685.1 Deltaproteobacteria bacterium
GCGGTCACAGGGCGCCCCATCTCCATTGTCATCGGCCTGCAACCGGAGCACCAGTCCAGCTCGCAGGCCTCTTTGTCGGCACTGCTGCCGACGCTAATCGCTGGATCAGGGCACCCCGCGACCGCTTACAAAACAGGAATGATCGATCTCCGGGGGCTGCTACCCTGTGATCGGTTACAGATAGGCGCATTCGGCGCCGGACGGCAGAATCCCTTTCCGAAAGGAGGAGGTATGGACATCTCGCGGGCGATCGCGGCGATGAAGCAGAAGCCGGGCTTCACCGAGAAGGTGGGCATGGTTCTCGTGCACAATGGCGTGGTGCGGGCGTGACCGCGCAAGGACCGGGGGCAGGTGGCCGTCCTGGAGGTGACCCCGGACCAGGAGAAGATCGAGATGATCCGCGAGGAGCTGATGAACCGGCCGGGGATCTTCGATATCGTGGTCGAAGCCAAGTCGGGCCGGTTCAAGCCCGGAGACGACCTGCTGTTTCTCATCGTGGCCGGCGACATCCGGGAAAACGTGAAACCGGTGCTTTCCGAGCTGCTCGACCGGGTCAAGGCCGAGGCCATCGCCAAGAAGGAAATGCAGAATGTAGAATGAAGAATGGAATTGTCGGCCTCGCAAAAAGCCGTCACTCCGGCGTAGGCCGGGGCCCAGTGCCATTCTAACATACTGAAAACACTGGATTCCGGCCTATGCCGGAATGACGATCAAACGATCTGGCGACTTTAGCGGGATCATCAACAACTGGAAATCATTTCCCTTTATCCATTCTTCATTCTTCACTCTTCATTCTTAATTTTCTTGAAAAAGAGCCGCCCATCAGGTAGATACATGCGTTTCGCCTTGGCGGCGCCATTTTTTTAAAGTCACCACAGGAGCCATTACATGTATACCACCTCCGACCTGCGCAAGGGCCTGAAAATCAACATCGACGGCCAACCTTACATCATCACCGATTTCCAGTTCTCGAAGCCGGGCAAGGGACAGGCCCTCTACCGCTGCCGTTTGCGCAACATGGTGACCAGCAACTCCATGGACCGGACCTTCCGCTCCAACGACAAGTTCGACAAGGCCGACCTGGAGGAGCGCACCGTGCAGTTCCTCTACGCCCAGGGCGACGAATACCACTTCATGGACACCAAGAGCTACGAGCAGATGGCCCTTACCACCGAGCAGATGGGAGACGCCGTCAAGTACCTCATCGACAACATGGAGGTGGATGTCCTCCTGTTCGAGGGCCGGCCCATCGGGGTCACCGTGCCCACCTTCGTCAACCTCACGGTCACCGCGGCCGAGCCCTACGCCAAGGGCGACACCTCCGGCAGCGACACCAAGCCGGTCACCGTGGAGACCGGCTACGTGCTCCAGGTCCCTCCCTTTGTCGAAGAAGGGGACAAGCTCCAGATCGATACCCGCACGGGCGAGTACGTGACCCGGGTCAAAGAGTGATGGCGTCGCAAAAAGTCGCCAGCTCCTGGGTTGCGCCGCATGCTCTCGTCACTGCGGCGTACTCGGGTACGCCTGCTTCCTTGGCGCCCCTTGGATCTGACGATTTTTGCATAGCCATCGGTGGTAGTCCCGGCCTGCTGCCATCCGGGCAGGGAAGAGCTGCTCTGGGCCTGTAAATGCTTTCCCCGAGCGGTCTGCGGCAGCGGGCGCGGCTCATCCAGGCCCTCCGCCGCTTCTTCATCGAGCGTGGCTACCTGGAGGTGGACACCCCGGTCCGCGTTCCCGCTCCGGCCCCCGAGGCGTACATCATCCCCGAGCCGAGCGGCGACTGGTTCCTCCAGACATCGCCCGAGCTGTGCATGAAGCGGCTGCTCGCCGGCGGCGCCGAGCGCATCTTCCAGATCTGCAAGTGTTTCCGCCAGGCGGAGCGGGGCAGCAGACACCTGCCCGAATTCACCATGCTGGAATGGTACCGGGCGGGCATCGGCTACCGGGAGCTGATGCCCGAGTGCGAGGAGCTGTTCCTGGCCCTTGCCCGGGAGCTCACCGGGGGCGACCGGTTGGAAACCTCTTCCGGCCCGGTTTCCTTGGCCGCGCCCTGGGAGCGGCTCACCGTGGCTGAGGCCTTTGCCCGCCACGCCCCCCTCTCGGCCGAAGCCGCCTTGGCGGCGGGCCGTTTTGACGAGCTCCTGGTGACCCAGGTGGAGCCGCGGCTCGGCCTGGGCAGGCCGACCTTCCTTCATGACTATCCCGCCGCCTTGGGCGCTCTCGCCCGCCTGCGGCCCGACGACCCGGCCGTGGCCGAGCGGTTCGAGATCTACGTGGACGGGCTGGAGCTCGCCAACGGCTTTTCCGAGCTCACCGACCCGGCGGAGCAGCGGCGGCGGTTCGCGGCGGAGCGGCAGCGGATCGAGGCGGACGGCCGCCGGCCCGGGCCCCTTCCCGACAAGTTCCTCGCCGCCCTCGCCGCCATGCCGGAGGCGGCCGGCATCGCCCTCGGGGTGGACCGGCTCCTCATGCTCCTCGCCGGCGCGGAGAGCATCGAGCGCGTGGTGACCTTCACCCCGGAAGAGCTGTAGGGCCGTGGCCCCTTGGGCAGGTGGCCACTTGGCGGCTCCCCCCGTCTCCCCTATTTGTCGGCCTCGCAGAAAGCCGTCACCCGAGATGGCGATCCCGTCTTATTTCGATTTCAGGAATTTCGAGCGCCAGGTGCCGGGATGAATCTCGGGGTAGAGCTTGGCCGCGCACTCCGGACAAATCGAGTGGGAAAATTGCGCCAGGGAATGCTCGGTGATATATTTTTCCATCTGCTGCCACTGGTCCTGATGGCGGATTTTCTTGCAGTTGGCGCAGAGCGGCAGGAACCCCTCCAGCAGCGGGATGCGGCTGTAGGCCTTCAGGATGATGACCGTTTCGGTGGTCATGACGAGGGTGAAAATGACCCCCTCGATGAGCATTTCCCCCAGCCGCTGCCCAAAGACGGTGGGCGTGTCGCCGAAAAGGTAATGCGGAAGATCGACGACTTCGTTGAGGATGGTCATGCAGAAAAAGAGGCCCAGCATGAGAAGCTGGGAGAGTGCCAGAATGTGCATGGTTCGGTTTTTCATGATTCTCCGGTGAAGGCCGCCTGGAACGTAACTCATCACAGGAGGTAATACCATCAGGGGCGGGATTACCTCCGACACTGCAGCGATTACAGGGTGCCGCAGATGCGCGGCATCGGCCTGTGAGGCTATCCCAGCGGAGCCGGATAAGAGCCCCTCAGGCTGTTGGCAAGGGGCTCGAACGCAGATGCGAACAGGCCGATAGCACAGAAAATGTGGTGGTCTGCGATCGCTTACCCCGGAACGGTTCCGGCCGGTCCGTGTGCCGCCCGCAGCCGATTCCATTATACCTCGGCCGTCAACCGCCGCCGAATGCATCCGGAGGTTAGGTTCTCCGCGGCCAGGGGCGGCTATCGTTCTACAAGTGGCTGAACCATTGACAAACTCTTCCGAGGAGTTTTAATACAGAAGATGATCTGCCCGTCCTCCCGGAGGATCCGTGGAAGGAGGGCTTTTTTTTTAAGGCGTGGCGACCCAGGGCGGCATTTTCCTTGGGCGGCTTGCGAGAGAAGCACCGTGAACAAACATACTCAGCTCCCGAATGTCTCTCCTCCCGAGCAAGGGGGGGCGGCGGCCGGCCCTGGAAAACATGCCCTGCTCTCGGCCCTGGCGGAACGCTACGGCTGCCCCTGGGTGGAATACAGCGAAAAAGTAAACGCTCCCGTTCCCCTTTTGTGGCAGTTCGACCTGGCAAAGTTGAAGGCGGAAGGCTGGTTTCCCCTTTCGGTGACCGACCGCAAGGCGGTGGTGATTGCCACCGCGCCCGGGCCGGAGCTGGCCGCGGAGGTGAAGGCCATGACCGGGGTGGAGGAAGTCGCCTTCCAGGTCACCCTCCCGGCCGACCTCATCCGGATCTTCGAGCACAACCAGGACGTCAATCCCCGTTTCCCGCCCACCGCCGGCCGCACTCCCCTGGCCAGGGTGCGCACCTACCTGGCGGGGCGCCGCTCCGCCTACGCCCATTACCGGACCCTGCTCGCCAAGAGCCGGACCGGGCTGGCCTTCATCCGGACCGGCCTTTCCTTCATCACCATCGCCCTGCTGTTTCTCCGGATCCTGGGTGGCGGCTTCCTCCTTCTCCTGGAAATGCCGCTGCTGGTGGCCGGCATCGTCATGGTCTACGACGGCCTCAAATGGTACCTGCCCGCCCGCAAGATCCAAGCCATGCCGGAGTGCGTCCCCACCCAGCCGACCAACGGCACCAGCGTGCTCGAGGTGTACAACCAGGAGGCAACCCCGCTGTTCAAACGAACCGGCGAGATGCCCGGGGCCGCCGAGCTGCGGGAGGGGTGGACGAGCCTTTCCCCGGTCATGCGCCGCCGGTATCTGGCAAGCGACCGCACGGACCTGGCCGAGGAGCGGACCGTTCTCGCCTGCCTCCGTACCAGGATGGCCAAGGCCCGGACCGGCCTTGCCTTTACCCGGACCGGCCTGGCCTTTTTCAGCCTGGGGCTCGGCTTGATCCGCCAGTTCCACGCCAGCAGCTGGCTCCCCTTCGACCTCGGCCTGGTCGGAGTGGGGGGGCTGATGGCCTTCGAGGGCTTCCTGTGGTATTTCAACGGCCGGCAGGCCGGTGTTGTCGGGCACGAGACGGTGACGGCGAATTCGGCCAAGACCACCGTCTGGGATTTTTTCTTTCCCCACAAGCACCCGATGCCCGGAGTGATGAAGAACCCGGTGCACTTGCCGGTGCGGAGGTGGCATGCCCCGGGCATCTGGGCCACCACCGGCGTCGCCCTGGAGCGGACGGTCCTGGCCGAGCGCCGGAACGTCATGGCCCGCCTGCGGACGGTCATGGCCAGGGGCCGCACCGGGATGGCCTTCATCCGGACCGGCATGAGCATCCTGCTGATCGGCATTGCCTTTCTGGTCAACTTCGAGCTGGGAGGCTGGTACTGGAACCTGTTCGCCTTCACCATGATCGGCCTCGGCCTGTACCTGCTGCTCGACGGGTGCGTCTGGACCCTGCCGGCCGAATGGCAGCGGCGGCAGTATCCCTACTGCTTCGGCAGCATGGAAATCACCATTCCCTTCTACGGCACTCCCCCCCGGTACTGGAAGAAGGCCGTCTTCAGCAATGAAAAGGAGTGATCTGCACACCATGATCCAGCCCTTTGCCTCCGGAAAGATCCCTCCCGGTCTCCTGGCGGAAGCGGCACAGGCGGCGGCCTTGCGGGGGGTGCCCATCGCCCGGATTCTTCATGCCGAATACCGGCTGCCCCGGGAAGCGCTCCTGGAGGCCCTTTGCGGATATTACGGCTGTCCGGCCATCCAATACGATGAGCGGCTGCCGATTCCGCCCGAGCTGCTGTCCGGCCTGCAGGGAGACCGGTTGGCGAAACGGGGCTGGTTTCCGGTGATCAAGAGCGACGACGGCACCGTGGTGATCGCCGCCGCCGATCCGGCCGACCCGGCCCTGCTCGGGGAGGTCCGGGAGTGCTTGGGCGAAGGGCGCTACGAGCTCCGGGTGGCCCTGCCCGACGACATCGGGTGGTTCATCCAGGAGTTTCTCCATGCCAAGGTCGGCAAGCTGATCGGCACCGAGCGGACGGGGCTGGCCTTCTGGCGCAACACCATGGCCCAATGGCGGACCCGCCTCGCCTGCTACCGCACGGACATGGCCAAAGCCCGGACCGCCCTGGCTTTTCTCCGCGCCGGCCTTTCCCTCATCACCATCGCCCGGGTGCTCATGAGCAGCAACCGGTTTCCGTTCCCGCACCTTCTTTCCTATGCCGCCACGGGCGTGGGTTTCCTGGCCATCCTGGGGGCGCTTCCCATCTACCTGCGGGTGCGCAAGTCGCGCCTGACCCCCCCGCGGCACCAGACGCTGGTGGAAGTGACCGCGGCCACCTTGCTCTTTCTTGAGAATTATCATAATCTTGATGGTGTCGCGGAAGAGCGGCGCACCAAGGAGACCATGCTGGCCAGGCTCGGCGATTTTCTCGCCAACTACAGCACCA
>JAJYKH010000180.1 GCA_021788685.1 Deltaproteobacteria bacterium
CATCCGCGACCGGCTCTTCGCCCTCCCCCCGGAGACGGTCGTCTGGCCGGGCCACGGCTACGGCGGCAGCCGCTCCACCATCGCCGAGGAACGGGAGACCAACCCCTTCCTCGCCGGGATCTGACAGATGCGCGAGCTCATCCTCGGCACCGCCGGCCACGTGGACCACGGCAAGACCAGCCTGATCCGCGCCCTCACCGGCATCGACACCGACCGCCTCAAGGAGGAGAAGGAGCGGGGCATCACCATCGAGCTTGGCTTCGCCTTCCTCGATCTCCCCTGCGGCCACCGGCTGGGCATCGTCGATGTCCCCGGCCACGAGCGGTTCGTGAAGAACATGGTGGCCGGGGCGAGCGGCATCGACCTGGTGGCCTTCGTGATCGCCGCGGACGAGGGGATCATGCCCCAGACCCGCGAGCACTTCGACATCTGCCGGCTGCTCGGGGTGGAGCGCGGCCTGGTCGTGCTCACCAAGATCGACATGGTGGACCCGGAATGGTTGGAGCTGGTCCAGGAGGAGGTGCGGGAGTTCTTCGCGGGCAGCTTCCTGGCCGAGGCCCCGCTGGTGAGGGTGTCGGCGGTGACCGGCGAGGGCATCCCCGAGGTGCGGTCGGTCCTCGACCGGTTGGTGCGGGAAAGCGAGCTCACCGAGGCGTACGGCCCCTTCCGGCTGCCGGTGGACCGGGTGTTCGCCATGAAGGGCTTCGGAGCGGTGGTCACCGGCACCTCCATGTCCGGCCGCATCGGGGTGGGTGAGGAGGTGGTCGTCTATCCCAAGGGGATCGCCGCCCGCATCCGGGGCATCCAGGTCCACGGCGGCGAGCGGAAGGAGGTGGAGGCGGGGAACCGCACCGCCATCAACCTCCAGGGGGTGGAAAAGGAGGCGATCGGCCGCGGCGACGTCCTGGCCTCCCCCGATTCGCTCCGGCCCTCCTACGTGCTCGACGCCGATTTCCTTTACCTCGCAGGCAACGCCAAGCCGCTCAAGAACCGGACCAGGGTGCGGGTCCACCTGGGCACCGCCGAGATCATGGGGCGCATCGCCCTCCTGGAGCAGGAGGAGCTGGAGCCGGGCGCCACGGCCGACGTGCAGCTGCTGCTCGAAGAGCCCGTGGGCACCTGGCCGGGGGACCGCTACGTGGTCCGCAGCTATTCGCCGGTCTACACCATCGGTGGCGGGGGCATTCTGAACGGCGCGGCCCCCAAACGGCGCCGGTTCAAGGAAGCTAACCGGGAGGTGTTCGCCCTTTACCACGAGGGCACCCCGGAGGATCTGGTCCTCCTGCATCTGCGGGAAGCGGGGGTCGGCGGACTCACCGCGTCCGAGCTGGCCATCAAGATGGGTGTTTTCGGCAACCGGCTCAAGAAAATCCTCAACGGCCCCATCTCCGCCCGCCAGGTGCTCGTGGCCGACTCGGAGCGGCAGCGGCTGGTGGCGGCGGGCGTATACAACGGGCTCAAGGAGCGGACCCTCGCCATCCTGGCGGAGTTCCATCAGCAGCAGCCGCTCAAGCCGGGGCTCTCCAAAGAGGAGCTCCGGACGCGCATTCACCGCCAGCTCGATCCCCGGCTATTCCAGATGCTCCTCCAGGAGCTGATCCAGAAGGAGGGTAAGCTGGCCCAGGACGAGGCCTCGGTGCGGCTCGCCTCCCATCAGGTGGCCCTGGCCGCGAGCGATCAGAATGTGCGGGACGAGGTGGAGGCGCTCTACCGCCGGGCGGGGCTCCAGCCGCCTACGGTGAAGGAGGTCCTGGCGCAGCTTGCGGGCACTCCCCGGGCGCTCGTCCAGGAGATCCTGGAGATGCTGGCCCGGGAGCGGGTCACGGTCAAGATCACCGAAGAGCTCTACTTCCACGCCGCCAGCTTGGACGACCTCCAGCAGCGGCTGGTCGCGCTCCTCCAGAAGGAAGGCGAGATTGACGCCCAGGGCTTCAAGGCCCTCACCGGCCTGACCAGGAAGTTCTCCATCCCCCTTCTCGAATACTTCGACCGGAACAAGATCACCATCCGGGTGGGGGATAAGCGGATCCTCCGTGAACGGCGGACTTAGCCAATAAAGAATGGGCAATGGATAATGGACAATGAGGGGGGCTAACGCAGAAACGCGAAGACGCATGGATAAGCTGTTTTCCCCCCATATTTTGTTGATTTCGCAAGAACCTTTTTCCACGCGGCTTTGCGCCCTTGCGCTGTGCTGTTAGTGTTGACTTGTAAGGAGGCACTGATATAGCCAGCATCACCGGCAACACCGGCGGACTCAAGACCGCCCAGCGCAAGCAGCTCGAACGGCTCGGCAGCCGCCGGGTCGATCCCGACCTCATCATCTCCCCGGAAATGGCCCGGTCCCTGACCGAGCTGTCGAGCGACATCGGCCGCCAGGTCGGGGTGCTCATCGCCCGCTCGGGGCAGGTGGAGATGGTGATCGTGGGCGACCACAAGACCATCCTCATCCCGTCCCTTTCCCAGTTCCGCGCCGCGGGCGGCCGCCTCAAGGGGCTGCGCTGCGTCCACACCCACCTGGCCGGGGAGGACCTCACCCAGGACGACCTGCTGGACCTCCTCTTCCTCCGCCTCGACCTGATGGCGGCCATCAAAATGGCCCCGGACGGTCTCCCCGAGCGGCTCTACGCCGCCCATCTCGCGCCGGTCCCTGAGGAGGACCGGAACTGGCATTTCCTGCCCCCGGTGGTCCCCACCCAGCAGCCCCATACCTTCCGGGCGCTCATCGCCGCCCTGGAAGACGAGCTTGCCCGCGTCCGGCCGGTGCGGGAGGTGGAGCAGGGGCGGGACCGGGCCATCCTGGTGAGCGCCACCACTTTGTCCAGGGCGAAGGCCCAGGAGTCCATGGACGAGCTGGTCGAGCTGGCCCGCTCGGACGATGTGGTCGTGCTGGAGACGATCATCCAGCGGCGGGACAGGGTCAACCCCAAGTGGATCATGGGCAAGGGCAAGCTGAGCGAGCTCATGCTCGCCGCCCTGCGGGGGAACGCCAATCTCCTCGTCTTCGACCAGGAGCTCAACCCCTCCCAGATCCGTTCCATCACGGACCACACCGAGCTGCGGGTCATCGACCGCACCCAGCTCATCCTGGACATCTTCGCCCGGCGGGCCCTCAGCCGGGAAGGCAAGCTGCAGATCGAGATGGCCCAGCTCAAGTACATGCTGCCCCGGCTCACCCGGCGCGACGACGCTCTGTCCCGCCTCACGGGCGGCATCGGCGGCCGGGGCCCGGGCGAAACCCGGCTCGAGGTGGACCGGAGGCGCATCAACGACCGGCTGGCCAAGCTCGCCCAGAAGCTCAAGGAGGTGAGCCGGGAACGGCACCAGCGCCGCTCGCGCCGCCGCAAGAAGGAGCTGCCGGTGCTCTCGCTCGTGGGCTACACCAACGCCGGCAAGTCGACGCTCCTCAACTCGCTGACCCGCTCCCAGATCGTGGCCGAGGACAAGCTGTTCGCCACCCTGGACCCCACCAGCCGGAGGCTCCGCTTTCCCGAGGAGCTGGAGGTGATCGTCACCGACACGGTGGGGTTCATCCGCCACCTTCCCGAGCCGCTGCTCCAGGCCTTCAAGGCGACCCTCGAGGAGCTGCACGAGGCGGACGTCCTCCTCCACGTGGTGGACATCAGCAACCCGCGCTATGCGGAGCAGGTGGCGGTGGTGGAGGAGATCCTCCGGGATCTCGACCTCCACGCCATTCCCACCTTGCGGGTGCTCAACAAGATCGACTTGGTGCCCCCGGAGGAGGTGGCGCTCCTGGCCGACCGCTACGGGGCGGTCCCCCTCTGCGCCCGCGACCCCGGGACCTTCGGGCCGTTTCTTCGGGAGGCCCAGCGGCTGGTGCGCAAGAAATGGCAGCCGGCGCCGGAAGTCAGCCCGGAGGCCTGAGCGGGAAAAGGATTCCCATTCCCGGGAAAACTATTTACTATTGGCCAACCATCCCTCTCCGTGGTTCCATTCACAGCCATCTGGCGGATCTTTGCGACCCTGACGACAGCCATGCCTCCACTTCCTCGTTTTTCCGTTTTCCGGCCCGCCTCCGCCCGGCCCGGCGCAATGACCGTCGCCTTTATCGGCCTGATGCTGGGCCTGTCGTTAATTTGCCCCTCCGAGTCGCGGGCCGAAAAGCCGGCCATTGCCCAGATCGTGATCACCAACTCGACCAAGGACGTGCTCCTCTTCGGCAAAGTCAAAAACGGCTTCACGAAGGAGATGGAAACGGCCCTTCAGAACGGCATGCCGGTGACCTTCACCTTCATGGTCCAGCTGCGCAAGGTCAGAAGCAGCTGGCTCGACCGGCAGATCGCCTCCCTCACCTTCGACCACACCCTGAGCTACGACAGCCTCAAGGAGGAATACCGGGTGGAGCTGCAGGAGAAGGGGGGCAAGACCGTGGCCACCCGGTCCCTGGCCGAAGCCAAGGATCTGATGGCGGAGGTCAACGGCCTGCGGGTGGTGCCCCTCTCCCGCCTGGAGGCGGACCAGGATTACCAGCTGCGGATCAAGGCCAAGCTCGTCCGCAAGACCCTGCCCTTGAACCTCAATACCCTCATTCCGTTCTGGGGCCTGTGGGATTTCGAAACGGAATGGCACCAGGTTGAGTTCAGGTATTGATGAATGTGCTCACAGGCACGGCATCTCCTTTGTCATCGGCCTGTTCGCGGAGCACGAGTCCAGCTCGCAGGCCGCTTCCGCGTATCTGCGGCACCGGTGAGCGCATTCGGAGATCAAGGCCAGACCCGTATGGGGACATTCCTTTAGTTGGTCGCCATGGAACAGGTCATTGATCCGCTCAGCGCGGCCGAACGGAAGGAGCACGCCAGGCGCAAGGGCCGGCGCATCCGCGCCATCATCCTGGCCTGTCTCCTGCTCATTCCCCTGCTGACCTACCTGGAGACGCGGGTCTTCCAGCTGGGGCCGGTGGATTTTCCGGTCAGCGGCAACGTGCTGGTGTACGTGCTCATCAACCTCAACGTGCTCCTGTTGCTGTTGATGATCTTCCTCGTGCTCCGGAGCCTGGTGCAGCTCGTCTTCGAGCGGCGCCGGAAGTTTCTGGGCACCCGGCTCCGCACCAAGCTGGTCATTTCCTTCGTTTCCCTTTCGCTCATTCCGACGGCTCTCCTTTTTTTCATTTCCCTCCAGTTCGTCTCCACGAGCATGGATTACTGGTTCAACATCAACGTTGAGCAGTCGCTGCAGGAATCCCTCGATCTGGCCAGGAACATCTACCAGGAGAACCGCAGCCGGGTGAGCCGCCTGGGGCGGAGCCTGGCCGCCCGCTTCGAGGCGGAAGGATTTCAGCTTCGCTCCTCGGGAGGGACGGACCGCCGGCTGGCGGAGCTTCTGGCCGCCCAGGAGCTGGCGGGAATCGAGTTTATTTCAGGGCAGCGGCAGGTCCTGGCCGGCATGTTCGTTCCCGCGGCGGCGAAGGATGTGCCGGAGGTGCCGGCCGAGCTGCTGCGGCGAGCTCTCGATGGCGAACGGGACCTGGTGGCCATCCAGGAGGTGGAGGCGGGGGAGCTGGTGCGGGGGCTCACTCCTGTCCGGCTGACGACCGATGACGGCCGGGTGGCGGAAGTGATGGCCACCTCCCTTCTCATTCCCAAAGAGCGGCTTGCGCGCATGGAGTCCATTTCCCGGGGCCTGGAAGGCTACCGGCAGCTGATGATCCTCAAGAAGCCCATCAAAACCAGCCTGCTGGTGATGCTTCTCATCGTGACCCTCCTGATCGTCTTCTGCGCGGTCTGGTTCGGTTTCTACGTGGCCCGCGGACTCACCGGCCCCATCCGCAAGCTGGGCGAGGCCACCCGCCGGGTCGCGGACGGGGAGCTTGATTTCGTGCTCGAAAAGGAATCGGGTGACGAGATGGGCATGCTGGTCGATTCCTTCAACCAGATGACCAGGGACCTCCTGGCCAGCAAGCGGGAAATCGAAAAAACCAACCTGGCCCTGAAAACGAGCAACCTGGAGCTTGACAACCGGCGGCGGTATACCGAG
>JAJYKH010000181.1 GCA_021788685.1 Deltaproteobacteria bacterium
GGCCAGGCTGCGCCTCCGGCCGATCCTGATGACCTCCTTTGCGTTCATCTTCGGCAGCATTCCCCTCGCGATCGCGACCGGCTCAGGCGCGATCGCCCGCCAGATCATGGGAACGGACGTGATCGGAGGCATGCTCGCCGCAACCGGCATCGCCATCTTCATCATCCCCATGACGTTCTACCTGGCCGAACGGCTGTCGCAGCGGTCCGGCAAAGGCAAAGCCGTGGCCCGCCGGGAGAGCCCCCGCAACGGGCCAAGTTGATGCCAGCAGCCATGCGAATCGGGATTCTTCTGTTCCTTTTGACCGCCGTCGCGGGATGCGCCATCGGCCCCGATTATCACCGGCCGCCGATCGTGCCCCCGCCCGCCTGGCGGGTGGAGGAGACGGAAGTCAGGAATGTGATCGACACCGAGTGGTGGCGCCAGTTCCAGGACCCGGTTCTTGACGATCTGATCGTCACGGCCATCCGGGGAAACAAGGACCTGCTGGCGGCCACCGCGCGGGTCGAGGAGGTTTACGGCCAGTACGGCGCGGTCCGGGCGGGCCTCTTTCCGCAGATCGGCTATGATGCGTCCGCCCAACGGCAGCGGACCACCGAAAATGGATTCGTTCCGATCGAGCCCGGCATCTCCCCGGTTTACACCACCTATCGCCCCGAATTCACCGCGAGTTGGGAAATCGATATCTGGGGAAGGCTGCGGCGGGCCACCGAAGCGGCCCGGGCCGATCTCCTGGGAAGCGAGGAAGCCCGGCAGGGGGTGGTCCTGACCGTGGTCACCTCGGTCGCCGCCGCCTACATCACCTTGCGCAGCCTGGATCGCCAGCTCGAGATCGCCCAGCAAACGGCAAAAAGCTACCGGCAGACCCTCGATCTCTTCAGGCTCAGCTTCCGGCACGGCAACATCTCCGAAGTCGAGCTGAGCCAGGCCGAATCGCAGTATTACGGAGCGCTCGCCTCGATTCCCCTGCTCCAGAAGCAAATTGCGCAGCAAGAGAACGCGCTGAGCCTCCTCCTGGGCCATGATCCCGGTCCAGTCCCGCGCGGGAAGGCCATCGACCGGCTGAATCTGCCCTCGATCCCGGCGGGCCTGCCCTCCGACCTGCTCGCCCGCCGGCCCGACATTCGGCAGGCCGAGCAGGTGCTCATTTCAGCCAACGCCCAAATCGGGGTGGCCAAGGGGCAATACTTCCCCAGCATTTCGCTGACCGGTCTGCTCGGGACGTCCAGCACGGAGCTGTCGAGCCTGTTCACCGGCCCCTCGCAGGTCTGGAGCTACAGTGGAACCGTGGCCGGACCCATTTTCACGGGGGGAAGAATCAAAAACCAGATCAGGACCGCCGAGGCGGTGAAGCGGGAGATGGTCGCCAACTACGAGCGGACCATCCAGAACGGCTTCCGCGACGTGAACGACGCCCTGGCCGATCAGGACCGGACGAGACGGCGGCGGGATGCGCTCGCCAACCAAGTGGGGGCCCTGACGACATATGCGCGGCTCGCCCGTCTCCGGTTCGACAACGGATACGCGGCCTATCTCGAGGTGCTGGATGCCCAGAGCCGCCTCTTCGTGAGCGAGCTGTCCTACACCCAGACGCTGGGGAACCTCTTTCAGGCAGTGATCAACGTTTATAAGGCCATGGGAGGGGGGTGGGTGGTCAAGGCGGACGCCATGGGAAACGGCCAAGTCTCCCCCGCCTCCGGTCCGCTTGATCCCCGCCCGGGCGGCCGATGAGGAAATTCTTGCCCATCGTTCTCACCCGCGCCGGATCTCCCATCCCGTCCGGCTCACAGAAATTTCCATGCAACAACAGGCAATTGTTCCAGAAGTCAGCCATTAATAAGGAAGATGGCATGCACCTTGCTGTCCTGAAGTGCAGGAAACCTTTTTCCCCACTCCGGCAAGAGGTGAAGTCCATGTCCATCCTGACCGTCATGTACAACGGGGCGAGCGGCATCTCCACCCTGGGCAGCAACATGTCCGTGCTCGCGGACAACGTGGCCAACGTCAACTCCGTGGCCTTCAAGGGAAGCCGCATGACCTTCCAGGAGGCCATCACCTCGGCCCAGGGCGCCCGGGGAGAGCTGGGGCAAGGCGCCCGGGTGGGCACGATCGACCGGTCCTTCGAAACCGGGCAGATCGAAAGCACGGACAACGCCACCGACGTGGCCATCTCCGGCCGGGGCTTCTTCATGGCGCGCGATCCCGCTCAGACCACTGACCTGTACACCCGCGACGGCCAGTTCCAGCTGACGCTCCCCGATGCCAACGGCGAAATGGCCCTGGCCACCACCGGCGGCTACCACGTGCAGGGGTACGACATCGATACCGCCGGCACCCGCTCGAATGCCGTCAACGACATCACCATCCGCCGGCAGTCGCTTCCCAAGGCCACCTCCAGCGTCACCGCCGCGGTGAACCTCCAGAACGACCCCAAGCTCCGGGAGACGACCGACACCCCTCTCTACGCCTCCTGGGACGGCTCCAATCCGACCACTCCCCTCCCCAGTGGCGACTTCGACTACAGCACCGTCATCCCGGCCAACGACGACAACGGCACCCCGTTCGACCTCACCCTGTACTTCGACGGCACCGCGAACCAGAACGAAAAGGAGTTCCTGCTCACCTGCGACCCCTCCCTGGACCAGCGGCTGACCGGGACCGGTGCCACCCGGTACAACGCGGGGCCGGTGCCGGAAAAGGGGGCCGGCGCCCTGCTGTATGGCAAGCTGTCGTTCACCTCCTCGGGGGACCTGGCCGGAATCGAGTGCTGGGACGTGCCGCCCGATGGGCAGCTCAACCCCACCGCCGCCAACCAGATCACCCTCCCCCGGGGCACCACCGACTACAGCTTTGCTTACAACATCAGCGGCAGCGGTCCCAACCTGACATCCACCCTCAACTTCGGGACCGAACCGAAGCCTCAGGCCGTCACCAGCCCGGCCCCGGCCTTTGCCGCCGGCGGCGCGCCCATCTCGGCGCAGACGGGCTGGGATTCCGTCTACGACGCCAACGGCAACCAGGTCCGGAACGGAGACGTGATCACCTTCACCGGCACGGACGGGAACGGCAATCCCGCCACCCTCGCCTACCCCGTGAATACCGCCAACGGGCTGGACGACCTCCTCACCCAAATCGGCAGCACCTTCAACGCCACGGCCACCATCGTGAACGGGCAGCTCCGCGTCACCGACAAGACGGCCGGAGCGAGCCAATTGGCCATCAACGCAATCACCTACCAGAGCGCCGCCGGCGCCACGCCCCTCACCGACAGCAGCGTGGCCCAGGTTTTCGGCACCCAGGGGGAAGGCTTCTCGACTACCCCCGAGGAGCCGTCCGCCCCCGGGGCGATCGCCACCACATGCTACGCATCCCCGTCGGCCACCCTGTTCCAGCAGCAGGACGGGTACAAAACCGGGTACCTGCAGGACGTGAGCGTGGGCAAGGACGGGATCATCACCGCTTCGTACACCAACGGCAAGCGGATCGATCAGGCCCAGCTCGCCCTGGCCGACTTCCCCAACCTGGACGGCCTGTCGCTCCTGGGAGGGAATCTGTTTACCGCTTCGGCGGCCGCCGGCACGCCGCGGGTGGGCACCCCCGGGGAAGGGTCGCTCGGCAGCGTGCAGGGCAACGCCCTGGAAATGTCGAACGTGGACCTGGGGCGCCAGTTTACCGACTTGCTCATCACCCAGCGCGGCTTCCAGGCCAACTCCCAGTCGATCTCCACCGCCAACGCGATGTACCAGACCGCCCTCCGGCTGACGTAAACCCGTGTCCCGCCGAAACGGTCTTTTCGCCCGATTGCTGCGTTGCTCAGTCGCCTGGAAATGCTCACGTACAGGAAAGCACGCCTTGCGCCCTGCACTCGAACGAAAGAATCCATGATTTCGCAATAACCTCCGAGCCTTGGGGGCGGAAACAGGAAAACAACCTCACAACTTGGCCCGTCGGCGGAGCGGTTTTTGCGAGGCCGACCGAAATCCTCGTCTCTGGATGTATACTAAACAGGGGAAGATGACGAAGATGTGACGGCATTGATGCGATGCGCTCAACCGCATCATTACCATAGCGTAAGCACCAGAAAGCAAAAAGCGGCAGGTTCCTCCTGCCGCTTGTCCCCCCCTTGCCGACATCCGTTGTGGACGTCCTTCTACATGCTTTTTTCCGGTATCCCTCGTTTGTCGTTGGGGCGCCAGCCGCCCCTCAATTTTTGATTTCCATGCCCTGCCGGCTGCTCACCAGCAGGTCCACCACCGTGGGGTCGGCCAAGGTGGAGGTGTCCCCGAAATCCTCGTACTGGCCCGCCGCGATCTTGCGGAGGATGCGGCGCATGATCTTGCCGCTCCGGGTTTTGGGAAGCCCGTCGGTGAACTGGATGAGCTCCGGGGAGGCGATGGGCCCGATCTCCTTGCGCACGTGGCTCCGCAGGGCGGACTCCAGCTCCTTCGAACCATTCACCCCCGCCTTGAGGGTCACGAAGGAGTAGATGGTCTGCCCCTTGATCGGGTGGGGGGCGCCCACCACCGCCGCCTCGGCCACGTCCGGGTGGGCCACCAGGGCGGATTCGATCTCCGCCGTGCCCAGCCGGTGGCCGGAGACGTTGATCACGTCGTCCAGCCGGCCCATGATCCAGAAATAGCCGTCCTCGTCCACCCGGGCGCCGTCCTCCGGATCGTAGATGCCGGCGAACCGGGAGAAGTAGGTCTTCTTGAACCGTTCCGGGTTGCCGAAGACGCCCCGCAGCATGCCCGGCCAGGGCCGCTTCACCACCAGGTGGCCGCCCTCGTTGCGGGAGGCCTCGGTGCCATCCTCCCGGAGGATGGCCGCGTCGATGCCGGGGAGCGGCCGGGTGGCGGAGCCGGGCTTGAGAGGGGTCGCGTACGGCAGGGCGGAAATGAGAATGCCGCCGGTCTCGGTCTGCCACCACGTGTCCACGATGGGGAGCCGGCCCTTGCCGACGTGCTCGTGGTACCACATCCACGCCTCGGGGTTGATGGGCTCGCCCACGGAGCCGAGGAGGCGGAGGGAGGAGATGTCGTGCTTCTCCACCCAGCCGGTGCCCTCCCGCATGAGGGCCCGGATGACCGTGGGCGCGGTGTAGAAGATGTTCACCTTGAACTTGTCCACGATCTTCCAGAACCGGTCCGGCTTGGGGAAGGAGGGGACCCCCTCGAACATGAGGGAGGTGGCGCCGAGCGCCAGCGGCCCGTATAGAATGTAGGTGTGGCCGGTGATCCAGCCGATGTCCGCGGTGCACCAGTAGACGTCGTCGTCCTTGAGGTCGAACACCCACTGGGTGGTGTGGGCGGCGTAGGTGAGATAGCCGCCGGTGGTGTGGACCACCCCCTTGGGCCGGCCGGTGCTGCCCGAGGTGTAGAGGATGAACAGGGTGTCCTCGGCGTCGCTGCTCACCGGCGGGCAGACGCCCCGGACGTCCGGGGCCGCCATCTCGGCGTGCCACCAGCAGTCGCGGCCCTCCTGCATGGCCACCTCGTTCCCGGCCCGGTTGACCACGATGCACTGCTCAACCGAGGGGCAGTCGGCCATGGCCTGGTCGGCGGCCGTCTTGAGCGGAATGACCCGGCCGCTCCGCAGCACCGCGTCCGAGGTGATGAGCACCTTGGCCTCGCAGTCCTGGATGCGGCTCTTCAGGCTCTGGGCGGAAAAACCGGCAAAGACCACCGAGTGGATCGCCCCGATGCGGGTGCAGGCGAGGAGCGAAATGGCGAGCTCCGGAATCATCGGCAGGTAGATGGAGACCCGATCGCCCTTCTTCACCCCCTTTTTCTTGAGCACGTTGGCGAAGCGGCACACCTCGGTGTGGAGCATCTGATAGGTGTAGACCTTGACGTCCTCCTCGGGCTCGCCCTGCCAGATGAGGGCCGCCTTGTTGCGGCGGGGGCCTGCGAGATGACGGTCGAGG
>JAJYKH010000182.1 GCA_021788685.1 Deltaproteobacteria bacterium
CTGGTGGCGGCTGCCGGCCGACGGGGTGGGGCTCGCCCGCATGGAGCTCATCATCAACAACCGGCTCCGGGTCCATCCCATGGCCCTCCTCCGCTTCGACGCGCTGAAGGACCGGGTGGCCAAGCACCGGATCCGGAGGCTCACCCGCGCCTACCCCGATCGTGCCGACTACTTCGTGGAGGGGCTCGCCCACGGGATCGCCATGATCGTCGCCCCCCAGTATCCCCGGCCGGTCATAGTGCGGATGAGCGATTTCAAGACCAACGAATACGCCGAGCTGCTGGGGGGGCGGCAATTCGAGCCGGCCGAGGCGAACCCGATGCTCGGCTGGCGGGGCGCGAGCCGCTATTACCAGGAGGGGTACCGGGAGGGGTTCGCCCTGGAGTGCCGGGCCATCAGGAAGGTGCGCGAGGAGATCGGCTTCGCCAACGTCCGGGTCATGATCCCCTTCTGCCGCACCCCGGAGGAGGAGGACCGGGTGCTCGCGGTCATGGCCGAAAACGGGCTCCGCCGCGGTGAAAACGGGCTGGAAGTCTACGTCATGTGCGAGGTCCCCGCCAACGTCGTCCTGGCCCGGGACTTCGCCGACCGCTTCGACGGCTTTTCCATCGGCAGCAACGACCTCACCCAGCTCGTCCTGGGCATCGACCGCGACTCGGAGGCGCTGGCCGGCCTGTTCGACGAGGAGCACAAGGCGGTCAAGATGATGATCGCGGAGGTGATCCGGGCCGCTCACGAGAAAGGCCGCCCGGTCGGGCTGTGCGGCCAGGCCCCCAGCGACCGGCCGGAGTTCGCCCGGTTCCTGGTGGCCGCTGGCATCGATTCCATCTCGGTGAGCCCGGACAGCTTCCTCGCGGTCAAGCGGCAGGTGGCCGCGGCGGAACAGGCGGGCGCCGGGAAGGAGGCCCGGGAGCTTGAGGAGGAGCTTGTTTAGAAGCTGTCAGGTGGACTCGGGAGATGGCGGGGCCGTATCAAACCTGAAGACCGAAGGTGAAAAAGGATTCCATTATGAAACGCATCGCCACCCTGACCATGAACCCCAGCGTCGACCTGACCATGGCGGTGGAGCAGGTCCTGCCCACCCGCAAGCTGCGCTGCGACCACCCCCGGCGCGACCCGGGCGGCGGCGGCATCAACGTGGCCAGGGCCTTCCACGAGCTGGGCGGCACGGTCATCGCCGTCTTCCCGGCCGGCGGGCCTACCGGCCTCTTCCTCAAGGAGATCCTCCGGCGCACGGGCATCGAGTTCGACGACGTGGAATTCAAGTCCCTGACCCGGGAGAGCTTTTCCATCAACGAGACCTCCACCGGCAGGCAGTTCCGGTTCGTGCTCCCCGGCCCGGTCCTGACGGTGGAGGAATGGGAAAGCAGTCTCCGCAAGATCACCGGCCTGGACCCCGCCCCCGATTACGTGGTGGCGAGCGGCAGCCTGCCCCGGGGGGTGCCGGACGACTTCTATGCCCGGCTGGCGGCCATCCTCAAGGGGAGCGAAACGCGGATGATCCTCGACACCTCGGGCGAGCCCCTGCGCATCGCCCTCGAAGAAGGGGTCTACCTGGTGAAGCCGAATCTGGAGGAGCTGGCGGAGCTGGCCGGCCAGGATCTGGAGGAGCCGGCCGCCCAGGAGCAGGCCTGCCGGGAGCTGATCGACCGGGGGGCCGCCGAGGTGGTGGCCCTGACCATGGGGTCGGATGGGGCGCTGCTGGTCTCCCGGAACGATACCTTCCGCCTGCCCGCCATCCAGGTGGAGGTGAAAAGCGCGGTGGGGGCCGGGGACAGCTTCGTGGGGGGACTCACCCTGGGGCTCGTGCGCAACTGGCCGCTCCGGGAGGCGTTCTGCCTGGGCATGGCCGCCGGCACCTCCGCCCTGATCGCCCCCGGCACCGAGCTGTGCCGGCGGAAGGACACCGAGGAGTATTTCCGGCAGATCTGCACCCGGGCGCCGGGGCTCCTCGGCTGAAGGTAAGCCATCACAGGCCACCACATCTGCTTTGTTATCGGCCTGTTCGCATACCCGGTGTTTAGAGCCTCTTGCCCAACAGGGCATAGAGGCTCTTATCCAGCTCCGCTGGGATAGCCTCACAGGCCGATGCCGCGGTCCCAGCAAGCTGGATAAGGCCCTCTAAGTCCTTCGGACAAGAGGGACCTCATCTGCGGCACCCTGTGATGGCTTACAGAGGGGAGATTTCTTCTCCCTTCGAGTTTTATCCTGTGATGAGCTACGGCTGAAGAGCTCGAGCATCCGCAAAAACCCGGATCAGGCCTCGGGAATGCCGGTGGACCGGCGGAAGGGCAGGAGCTTGGCACCGGCCTGTTGCCGGCGCCGGCGATACCCGCTCGGATCGGTCATCGCCTCCTGGAAATCATAGACGCCTTCCCAGAAGATCTCGACCATCTTGTTCATCCGCATCACCGGGTCCTTGTACCGGCGCAGCTGGCAGTCGATCTTGAACTGCAGGCCGTAGGCCTTCTGGCGGTGCTCGGCGGCGAACCCCTCGATGGTTTCCCGGATGAGCCGAATCCGCTCCGCCTCGAATCCCTGGGGGTCATCCCGGTGCATTCTGCACAGCTTCTCGAAAAAATCTTCGGAGGCATCGTTCATGGTTCCGGCCTCTTCCGCCCGGGATCGGGCCCGCGCGCTGACATCTCCTCGCCCCTGGGCTTCGGCGGCGGGTCGGGCCGGATGTCGGCGGCCGGGTCGGGCTGCGATTCCGGCGGCGCCTGAACCGCGGCTTTGGAGGTCAGCTCTGCCTGGACCGGCGGCGGGGGATTGTTCTTTGGCGGGGTGGAATCCTTCCCATTCGGACCAAAGGCGAGAAGCAGCAGCATGATGAGGCTCGATTTTCCCACGGCCCTCCCCCCCCCGGGACTCCCGGTGCGCTCTTTCCCCCTGATGTGCTCCCACGGAAATACGATGGAGGCCCGGATGGGCCTCACCGCTGAGATGGCGGGCGGAGGCCGGCGAGCGGCCACGCGGGTGGCCTGTTCTCTCGCACTCGCCTCTGCCGGGAAGCGGACGTGCCGCCCTGCCATCGGGCTTGCTTGCGAACCGGGCGCGGTCTCCCGGTCGAGTCAATTATCGGGCAGGGGGAAGGAGAAAGTCAAACGAAATTACAGGAGAATGGCAGAGGAAAAAATCTTGCAATCGAACCGCGTCTCACGATTTCTTCTTCAGCCTGGCGCTCCACGGTTAGAGGATCGCTTCGCTTGAGGCAACTGCCTTTAGGCCTTTGCCTCCAACCTCCAGCCTGGCGCATCGCGGTTTGAGGAGCGCTTCGCTCAAGGTTGGAGGAGCGCTTCGCTTGAGGCCACTGCTTTGGGATTTTGCCTCCAACCTCCAACCTTCAGCCTCCAACCTCCAGCCTTTTCCTATTCCACCCACCCCAGCATCTCGTCGAGGACCCGCAGGCCGCCCTGCCAGAAGGCCGGGTCGTTCAGGTCGACGCCGAAGGGGCGGAGCAGCTCGGATGGCGACTCGCTGCCGCCCGCCGACAGGAGCCGGACGTACTTGGGCACGAACTCCTGGCCCTGCTCCTTGTACAGGTTGTACAGGGCGAGCACCAGCAGCTCCCCGAAGGCGTACGAGTAGACGTAGCCCGGGGTGCTCAGGAAGTGGGGGATGTAGGACCACCACATCGCGTAGTCGTCCCGGAGGGTGACGGAGTCCTCGAACATGGCCCGCTGGGTGGCGAGCCAGTGCGCGGCGATCTGCTCGCTTCCCAGCTCGCCCTGCTCCCGCCGGGCGGTGTGGACCCGGTCCTCGAAGCGGTTCATGGAGACCTGGCGGAAGATGGTGGCGAAGATCGATTCGAGCTTCTGGCAGATGAAGGCCCGCCGCTCGGCTTCATTTTCGATGAGGTCGAGCTGGTGGTTGAAGAGGAGCAGCTCCCCGAACACCGAAGCGGTTTCGGCCAGCACCAGGGGGGTCTGGCTGTTGAAGTAGCCGCGCTCGGCGGCGAGGAACTGGTGCACGCCGTGGCCGAGCTCGTGGGCCACGGTGGAGAGGTCCCGCAGGGTGCCGGTGTAGTTCACCATCACGTAGGGGTGGACCTCCGGGATGCAGGAATGGGCGAAGGCACCGCCCCGCTTGCCGTCGAGGAGCGGCGCGTGGATCCAGCGCCGGTCGAAGAAGAAGGAGGCGATCTCGGCCATCTTCGGGGAGAAGGACCGGAAGGCGCCGGTGACCACCTCCCGGCAGTCAGGCCAGGCGACGGAAGCCGTGGGCAGGTGGGGCAGGGGGGCGTACCGGTCGTAGTCGAGAAGCTCGGGCAGGCCGAGGAGCTGCCGTTTCAGGCGGTAGTAGCGCTGGGGAATGTCGTAGCGGGAGGTGACGGTATCGACCAGCACCGCCACGGTGCGGTCCTCCAGCTCGTTGGCGAGGTTCATGGAGCTGATCCAGGTCCCGTAGCTCCGGAGCCGGTCGTCGATCATCTTGTCGGCGAGCAGGGTGTTGAAGATGTGGGTGAGCACGTGGAGCTGGCTCTTGAGCCCCTCGGTCAGCTCGCCCGCGGCCTGCTCCCGCGCCTCCCGCTCCGGCCGGTAGAGGTCCGAGAGCACCTCCTCCTCGCTCCGCTTCTTCGGCCCGAAGGTGAGGTGGCCCATGACCTTCTCGAAGAGGGTGCTCCAGCTGGAGCGGCCCACCGGCGCCCGCTCGATGAGCAGGGTCTCCTCGGTCTTGGAGAGGAGATGCGGCGCGTAGCGGCGGAGGCTTTCGAGGTAGTGGCGGAAATGGGCGAGGACCGGGTCGGCGAGGAGGGCCTGGGCCCGCTCCTCGGCCAGCTTGGACCACTCCAGCTCGAAGAAGACCGTCCGTTTGCCGACCCGGCTTCCGAATTCCTTGATCTTCTGGAGGAAGGCGCCGGCCGGGGCGGACTTGGTCTGGGTGGTGAAGTTGAGGAAGGCGAAGGTGCCGAGCCGGCCCATGGCCACGTCGAGCTTTTCCAGCCCGGTCACCAGGGAAAGCAGCTCGCCGGCCGCCAGCTCGGCCACCCGGCCGGAGTAAGTGCGCTCGATCTCCGCGGCCGTGTCCTCGCAGCCCTTGATGTCGGCCTCCACCGCCGGGTCGTCGATATCGGCATAGAGGTCGCTCAGGTTCCAGATGATATCGGTGGTGCCCAGTTGCTCGTTGAGCTGGTCAGACATGATGTCTCCTGGTACGAGTGATTGACAGAATGAAATTTCACCGAATCGTGCGAATCCGAGAGCTGACAAAAAAAGTGCCGTCAGACGGGTTTGCTCGACGGCGGCCGACATGGAGCCGGGATGGCGATTGTCGGAACAGCTCTTCTATGTTAAAGCACGGGAGCGATGGAGGCAATCGGAACCGGAATGTAATCTCCGGAAATCAGAAGAATTACGGGGCAGGTCAAGATGACTGACTCCCTCCAAATAGGGCCAAATTATCTCTTAAAAAGAGACAAAATCGGTCGGACTTATCTCTAAAAAAGAGATAATAGTTTCGATCATCAGCGTGATTCAGCATGGAAACGTCGACTGAGCAGGGCCGTCAGGAAGTGACCATCAGCATCGACCCCGAGCGCTGCACCGGCTGCGGGCTCTGCGTCCGGGTCTGCCCGCGGGGGACGCTTTCCATGCGGGACGGGAAGGCGGTGGCGGGCGGCGGCCGGTCCATGGGCTGCGGCCACTGCGAGGCGATCTGCCCGGCGGGAGCGGTGCGGGTGGAGGGGCTGGACGCGGAGGCGGCCGCCTTCGAGACCTTCCGGACCGGGGAGACATGGCTGCCGCCCGGCCGGTTCGATGCCGGGCCGCTCCTGCAGCTCATGCGCTCCCGCCGCTCCTGCCGCAACTACCAGGAGCGGCCGGTGGCTCAAGACCTGCTGCGCGACCTGGTCCGGGCCGGGATCAGCGCCCCTTCGGGCACCAACAGCCAGAAGTGGACCTTCACCA
>JAJYKH010000183.1 GCA_021788685.1 Deltaproteobacteria bacterium
CAATCAGCGACATGAAGGTCAAAACCAAATTGACCCTGGGCTTCGGGGTGGCCCTGGCGATTCTGCTCGTGGTCAGCTCGATCGCCTACCACAATCTGGATGCGCTCGTCTCCAACGACGACTGGGTCGCGCATTCCTACAAGGTCCTGGATGACCTGCAAAGAGTGGGCAGCGCCATAAAGGACGGCGAGACGAGCCAGCGCGGATTCCTCCTCACGGGCCTTGATCGGTATCTCGAACCGTACCAAAGGGGCGAGAAAGAGTGGGTGAGCAATTTCAATGACCTGCGCCGCCTGACCGCCAACAACGCAAACCAGGAAAAGCGGCTCGACACTCTCAAGCCGCTGATCGAGGCCAAATTCGCCGAGGAGAAGGAGACCATCGATCTGCGGCGCGACAAAGGCTTCGATGCGGCCCTGAACGTGGTCCTCGGCGGCAACACCAAGCAGATGAATGACGATATTCTGAAGACCATGTCCGACCTGGACAACGAAGAGCGAGCCCTGCTGCAGCAGCGGACGGAAAAGGCCGATGTCAACGCCCGGTTCACCATGAAGCTGATCGTGGCCGCCAGCCTGAGCTGCCTCGCCATCGTGCTGGCCATCGGCTTCTTCATCACCAAAAGCATCACCAAGGCGCTGGCCGACATCAAGGTCGCAGCCGACCAGGTGGCCGACGCCAGCCAGGAAGTGAGCTCCACCTCCGAGGAGATGTCCCAGGGCGCCGTCGAGCAATCGGCCGCGGCCGAGGAGGCATCCGCCTCGGTCGAGGAGATGTCGGCGAGCATCGTCCAGAACGCGGAAAATGCCCAGCAGACCGAGGCCATGGCGGTGAAGGCGGCCGAGGATGCCCAGAAGAGCGGCACGGCGGTGGCCGAGGCGGTCGTCGCCATGAAGCAGATTGCCGAGAAGATCTCGATCATCGAGGAGATCGCCCGCCAGACCAACCTGTTGGCGCTGAACGCCGCCATCGAGGCGGCCCGGGCGGGCGAGCACGGCAAGGGCTTCGCGGTGGTCGCCGCCGAGGTGCGGAAACTGGCGGAGCGCAGCCAGGGGGCGGCCGCGGAGATCAACGAGCTGTCCGGCTCCAGCATGGAAGTGGCCGAGCGGGCCGGCCGGATGCTCGAAAAGATGGTGCCGGACATTCAGAAGACCGCCGCCCTCGTGCAAGAAATCAGCGCCGCGAGCAAGGAGCAGAGCTCGGGCACGGCGCAGATCACCCAGGCCATCCAGCAGCTCGATGCGGTCATCCAGCAGAATGCCGGCGCCTCCGAGGAGATGTCGGCCACCGCCGAGGAGCTTTCCTCCCAGGCCGAGAAGCTGCAGGAATCGATCGCCGCCCTCATCACCGTGGACCGGACACAGGCGCGGCAAGGAAGAGGGCGCGGCCCCAAGGCCGGTGGGAGGCAAAGGGCCCCGCAACACTCCGCGGCGGTCAAGAAGGCCGGCGGCAAGCTGCTGGAAATGAAAGGTCCCAAGCAGGACGCCTCGGACCAGGATTTCGAGAGGTATTAGAGCCCGGATTGATAAAACATATTGAAATTTGGGGCAGCTAAGGTTTTCTTGCGAAAGAAGCACTCATCCGGGCCGTAAGGGAGAGGGCCTTCCGCCGGGAGGACAAATGGAACAGGAGGGGAGAATGAAGTGGACGATCCGCAACAAGATGCTGGCCGCCTTCAGCATCGTGGGCCTGCTGCTCATCGTACAGCTGCTTGTCGCCGGCTTTCTGCAGCAGAGGGTCGGCACGGCGGTGCGGTATGCCAAGGATGTCGGCTACAAGGGCAAAGATCTCGCCACCAAAATGGAATTCGACACGGTCGAGGTGCAGAAGTCTCTGAAAGACATCATCATCACGGCGAATAACGACAACCTCAAGAAGGCGGAACGCTATGCCGATCTCTTCCGGAAGCACAGCGAGGAGCTGGTTGCGATCGAGCCTGGGTATCGCCAGGAGGTCCAGGAGATCGAAAATTCTTTTGCCGGCTATCACCAGAAAGGAGTAGGGATGGCCGACCAGTACATCAAAGGCGGCGCCAAGCTCGGCAAGGGGGCAGTGGCCGAATTCGACGCCTCTGCAGAGGACATCCGAAAGCGGCTGGGCACCCTGCAGGAGGAAATGAACCTCAAGGCAGAAGAGTCGATTCACGCCGCCTTGGGCGATATCAAGACCAGCCAGATCGCCTCCGTGGTCATCAGTCTGGTCATTCTGGCGGCCACTGCCCTGATCGCCCTGTTCTTTTCCGGGCGCATCGCCAATGCCATGCAGAAGCTGGTGGGCCTCTCCAAGGAGATCGCCGATGGCGATCTAACCAGCCAGGAGACGGACATCAAGCAACAGGACGAGATCGGGGATCTGGCCCATACCCTGCTCGCGATGACCGCCAAGCTGCGGGAGATTATGCACAACATCCGCGCTGCGGCCGACCAGGTGGCGGCCGGCAGCGTCGAGCTGGCCAGCGGCTCCCAGGAGGTTTCCCAGGGAGCGAGCGAGCAGGCGGCCTCGGTGGAGGAGATTTCCAGCTCCATGGAGGAGATGGCGAGCACCGTAGCCCAGAACGCCGACAACGCCCGCCAGACGACCGTCATCGCGGCCAAGGCGGCGGAAGGTGCCAGCGAGGGCGGCCGCGCCGTGACTGAAACGGTCAAGGCCATGCAGACGATTGCCGAAAAGATCGAAGTGATCGAGGAGATTGCCCGCCAGACCAACCTGCTGGCACTCAACGCGGCTATCGAGGCCGCCCGGGCCGGGGAGCACGGCAAGGGGTTTGCGGTGGTTGCCTCCGAGGTGCGCAAGCTTGCCGAGCGCAGCCAATACGCCGCCCAGGAGATCCGGGGGATGGCCGGCTCCAGCGTGGAGACGGCGGTGAACGCCGGCGATCTCATCAAGAAAATCGTGCCGGAGATCCAGAAGACGGCGGAGCTGGTCCGGGAAATCGACGCGGCGAGCAGCGAGCAGGCCAAGGGCATTGAGGAGAACGCCCGGGCCGTCGAGCAGTTCGACCAGGTCATCCAGGGGAACAGCGCCGCCGCCGAGGAGATGTCCTCCACGAGCGAGGAGCTTTCCGCCCAGGCGGACCAATTGCTGGAGGCCATTGCCTATTTCCGTTTGCCCGACAACGGGCGGGCGGGGAAAGAAACCGCCCGCCGGCAGGCGGAAGGGAAGAAGGCCCAGCCGCCGCCGCTTCCCGGGCCTTCCCGGGCCGGCAAGCGCGGCAAGGGGCAGAACGGCGTCCACCTGGACCTGCAGGAGCCGGCGGAGCATGAGTTCGAGCGGTACTAAGCTGGACAAATCCGAGCGCGAGGGGCAAACAGATGGCGGAAATGGAATATGCCGAGATTTTCCGCGAGGAAACCGCGGAGCTGCTGGAGGAGCTCGAATTCTCCCTGCTCGACCTGGAGAAGTCCCCGCATGACCTGAAAATGGTCGGGAGGGTCTTCCGGGCCATGCACACCATCAAGGGCTCGGGCTCCATGTTCGGGTTCGACGACATCGCCGGTTTCACGCATCACGTGGAAACGGTGCTCGACCAGGTGCGCAACGGAGCGGTGCCGGTGACCAAGCCCCTCATCGACCAGATCCTGGCCGCCCGCGACCACATCAAGCACCTCCTCGAGGCGGCGACCACCGGCGGCGAGCCGGACCGCGGCCGGGGCGACGGGATCATCGCCGCCCTCAAGGCCATTGCGGCGGGTGAGGCGGCTCCCCCGCCCGCCGCGCCTGCAGGAGCGCCGGAAACGGCCGCCCCCGAAACTCATGCGGAGCCGGAAAAAATCATTCCGGAGAAGGGGCCGCTGGCCCACTATCGCATCCGCTTCCGCCCGATGGCCGCCTTTGCCGAGAGCGGGGTGCGGGAGGAGGATCTCTTCAAGGAGCTCGAGAAGCTGGGCGAGTGCTCGGTCTTTCACACCGGAAAAGAGCAGGAATCCGGCGCCGAGCAGCCGGTGTGGGATGTCCTGCTGACCACCGACGCCGGGGTCAATGCCATCAAGGATGTCTTTATTTTCGTGGAGAACCTGGCAACGATCAGCATCAAGACCTTGGTCGAGGACGTGCGCAAGGGGGGATTTCCCGAGCACAAGCGGATCGGCGAGATCCTGGTCGAGCGGGGGGATGTCAGCCCCGAGGAGCTGGAGCGGGTTCTGGCCCAGCAGAAGCCCCTTGGCGAGCTGCTGGTCGATGCCAAGCTGGTGAGCCGCGCCCAGGTGGAGTCGGCCCTGGCCGAGCAGAAGACCATTAAGCAGAAAAGCGCCGCCACCCAAGGGAAAGGGACGATCCGGGTGCCCTCGGAGAAGCTCGACAAGCTCATCAACCTGGTCGGCGAGCTGGTGGTCACCCAGGCCAGGCTGTCCCAAGTGAGCGCCGGCCACGGCGAGAGCGATTTGATCGAGCCGGTCGAAGAGGTGGAGCGGCTCACCGCCGAGCTGCGTGACTGCGTGCTCAACATCCGGATGCTCCCCATCGGCACCACCTTCGGCAAGTTCAGCCGCCTGGTGCGCGATTTGTCAGCCGAGCTGGGCAAGGAGATCGACCTGGTCACCGAGGGGGCGGAGACCGAGCTCGACAAGACCGTGATCGAGCAGCTCAACGACCCCCTCATCCACCTGATCCGCAACGCCATCGACCACGGCCTCGAGCCGCCCGATGAGCGGGAGGCGGTAGGCAAGCCCCGCCGGGGCTCCATCCGGCTGGCCGCCGCCCATTCCGGGGCCAAGGTGAAAATTTCCGTCCAGGACGACGGCCGGGGGCTCGATACCGAGCGCATCCGGGCCAAGGCCATTGCCAAGGGGCTGCTCAAGGCAAACGAAGAGATCAGCGAAAAAGAAGTGCTCGGGCTCATTTTCGCCGCCGGTCTCTCCACCGCCGAGAAAGTGACCAGCGTTTCCGGCCGCGGCGTCGGCATGGACGTGGTCAAAAGCGCCATCGACAGCCTGCAGGGCTCGGTGGAGGTCGGCAGCCGCCGGGGGGAGGGCACCACCATCACCATCACCCTGCCGCTCACCCTGGCCATTATCGATGGCTTGCTGGTGCGGGCGGGCGATACCCATTTCGTGCTGCCGCTCAACCTAGTCGAGGAGTGCGTGGAGCTGACCAGTGCCGAAATTACCCGCTTCCACGGGCGGCGGGTGCTGCCGGTGCGGGAGCAGCTGGTCCCTTACGTGCGGCTGCGGGATTTTTTCTCCATGGAAGGGGAGCGGCCGCAGCGGGAGCAGATGGTGGTGGTGCAGATGGAGGGCGACCGGGTGGGGCTGGTGCTCGATGACGTGATCGGCGGCCACCAGACGGTGATCAAGTCTCTCGGCTGGATCTACCGCAATGCCGAAGGACTCTCCGGCTCCACCATTTTGGGGAGCGGCGAAGTGGCCCTCATCATCGACGTGCCGCAGCTGATCCAGCACGCTCTCCGGGAGGAGGCGACCCTGTTCCGCACCGGCGCCGGGGTGACCGTTCACTGATCGGGTGTGCATCGTTGCGGAAGCAGCTTTGCAGCGGCAAACGCTTCCGCCCTGGGGAGACAGAAGAATCTCGCACCGTGACGTCGGCGGCTTGTTTGCCAAGCCGACCATTCCTGAACGAAAGGGAGAGCCAGTCATGAGCAAGACAGAGAGCATCCAGGCCAGCCAATACTTGACCTTCACCATGCGGGACGAGGATTTCGCCATCGAGATCGCCAAGGTGCGGGAGGTGCTGGACGTTTCCACCCTGACCCGGATTCCCCGGATGCCCGACTACCTGAGCGGCGTCATCAACCTGCGCGGCAACGTGGTACCGGTGATGGATCTTGGGCTCAAGCTGGGAATGACCCCAATCGAGAAAACCAAGAACACCTGCATCATGATCGTCGAGGTGGCGGTCGAGGGGGTGGAGGTGGACATGGGGGTGCTCACCGACTCGGTGCAGATGGTG
>JAJYKH010000184.1 GCA_021788685.1 Deltaproteobacteria bacterium
CGCCCGGGAGCCCACCCTCATCACCACCCTGCTTGGCTCCTGCGTCTCCGTCTGCCTTTACAACCCGAGAACGAAGAGCGGTGCCATGTGCCACGGGGTGCTGCCCTTCTGCGGCAGCTCCTCCCTGAAAGATTCCTTTCACTTCGTGGACAGCTCCATCGCCTACATGGTGGAGGTGCTGGGGCATCAGCAGAAAACCATCCCCGGCGACCTGGAAGCCAAGCTCTTCGGCGGCGCCAACGTGCTCGCCCTCGCGGCCCGCATCGGGAAAAAAGGGAGCACGGTGGGAGACCAGAACATCGAGGCCGCCCGCGCATCGCTGCGGGGGCACGGGGTGCCCATTGTCGTCGAGCGGGTCGGCGGCGACCGGGGGTGCAAGCTGTTTTTTTATGCCAATACGGGCGAAGTGCTGATGCGCTCGCTTCGCCCGCAACCACCAGCGTAGGGAACCATGGAGCCGAAACGCACCATTCGCGTTCTGATCGTCGACGATTCGGCGGTGGTCCGCCAGACTCTCACCGATCTTCTCAACTCGGACCCGGAAATCAAGGTCACCGGCGCGGCCAGGGATCCCTTCGTGGCCGCCCAGCATATCGCCAAGGAGGTCCCAGACGTCATCGTCCTCGACGTGGAGATGCCCCGCATGGACGGCATCACCTTCCTCCAGAAGATCATGAGCCAGCACCCCATCCCGGTGGTGATCTGCTCCACGCTCACGGAGCAGGGAGCGGAGACCACCCTCAAGGCCCTGGAATACGGGGCGGTGGACATCGTCCAGAAGCCCAGGCTCGGGATCAAGCAGTTCCTGGAGGAATCAAAAATCCGGATCGGGGATGCGGTCAAGGCGGCGGCCCGCGTCAAGCTTCGGAGATTGCCGCTCCGCGCCCACCCGGTGGAGAAAAAGCTCACTGCCGATGCCGTGCTGCCCCCGCCCACCGATCACGCCATGGTGCAGACGACCGAGAAGGTCGTGGTGGTGGGGGCCTCCACCGGCGGCACTGAGGCCCTGCGCGTCTTTCTCGAGGCGCTCCCGGCGGATGTCTCGGGAATCGTGGTCGTCCAGCACATGCCGGCTGGCTTCACCCGCGCCTTTGCCAACCGGCTGGACGGGTTGTGCCGGATCCGGGTGAAGGAGGCGGAAAACGGCGACACCGTCCTCCGGGGCCAGGCCCTGATCGCCCCCGGCAACTTCCACACCCTGCTCAAGCGCAGCGGCGCCCGCTATTACGTCGAGGTCAAGGAGGGTCCCCTCGTCTGCCGGCACCGGCCTTCGGTGGATGTGCTCTTCCGCTCCACGGCCCGGTACGCCGGCAAGAACGCCGTGGGCGTCATCATGACCGGCATGGGGGACGACGGTGCCCGCGGAATGCTCGAGATGAAGCAGGCGGGTGCCTATACCATCGCCCAGGACGAGAAAAGCTGCGTGGTGTTCGGCATGCCCAAGGAGGCCATCAAGCTGGGCGGGGTGGACAGGGTCCTGCCTCTCGAAAGGATCGCGTCCGAAATTTGATGGCAGTCGCAAAAAGTCCGATCTACGGCATTGCGGCGGTTTGCGAAATGCTCGACGTACCTATGTGCGCCTCCGCTTTCGCGACACCACCGCGGCTTGTATATCGGACTTTTTGTGCTTGACCATCCGGATGCAGAATTCGGCTTTCCGCGAGTTTGTCCCATCTGACTTTCTACAATTTCCTGGCGGCACGCTCCGAAAAAGGGTATCAATTAAGCTCATTTGCGGCATGATCTCGAATAGGGACGGGAACTGCAGGAAGGTGCCATGGAGACACTGAAGGATTTTGCCGGCAAGGACATGATCGAGCAGATCATGCTTCTCGAGGAGATCAAGGAGAGCGGCCGGCGGGAGGCGGTGCCCGCCCTGGTGGCCCTCTATGCCGAGCCACTGGCTGACCAGGCCGTGGACGAAATGGTCTACCATACCCTCTTCGACTTGCTGGCCGCCGACGAGGAGCAGACCATCGCCGCCCTGGGCCATCAGTCGCCGCGAGTGCGGCTCCTGGCGGTCCGGCGGGCGGGCGAAAGCGGGTTCCGGGGGGCCTTGCCCGTTCTTCTGGAGATCCTTCCCGCCGCCGAATCGGAAGTTTTGGCGGAGACGATCAGGGCCCTGGCCCGCTTCCGGGACCCGGCAGTGGTCGATGCGCTCCTGCCCTTCCTCCGCCACCCGGATTATGCCGTTTGCGCCTGGGCCATGCGCGCCCTTGCCGGCTTCCCTGAGCCTCGGGTCGGGCAGGCGCTGAAAGAGCTTATCACTACGGACCCCGGCCTCTCCCAGGGGGAATGCGATCTCCGGCTCGCCCTGGCGGTGGAAACCCTGGCCGCCTTCCGGGATGAGGAAACGGCCGGATTTTTGGCGGGCCAGATCCACCATTCCTGTCCCGCCTTCCGCAAGGAAGTGGTTGGCGCCCTGGCGGCCATGGGCGAAGGGGCTCTCCCTGCCCTCGAGAAAACTCTTGCCGCGGGCGACAAGGACGAGAAGATCATGGCCGCCAACGTGCTCGGCCTGGGCGGCCACAAGAAAGGAGCCGACGTCCTGGTGGAGCAGCTTCACCGGCCCGGGCTCGATCCCAATCTCAGGTTCGCCATTTACGAGGCCCTGGGACGGATCCCGTCCATGCGGAGCGTGGTGGGCCTTTCCGACGGCTTGGCCGAGGAAGACGAGATGGTGCTGCTGGCGGTGGCCACCGCCATGGACCACCTGTGCAATCCCGGCATCGTCAAGGCGCTCGGGCAGGTGCTCGCCCGGAAGGACGACCAGAGCAGGCGGGTGGTCAAGGCGATCGTCGCCGCCCGGGCCGGTCGTCTGCTCGCCGCCTTGTACCCCGAGCACGGCGACGCCTTGGTGGGCCAGGCGGCGGCCCTCGCCGATCCGGAGGCGGCGGCGGTCTTCCGCGGGGAGCTCGAGAAGATGGAAGGCGAGCGGCCCGCGGCCGACCTGGCGCGGTTGACTGGCGGCAAAACCGAAGTGGCCGGCCGGCGCCTGCTGGCCGCCGACGATTCCAAGGCCATGCTCTTTTTCTACAAAGGAGTGGCGGCCGAGCTGAAGGTGGAGCTGCTTACCGCGGCCGACGGCAAGGAGGCGTTGGAACGCCTCCGGGGGGGCGCCCAGGTCGATCTTCTCATCACCGACATGAACATGCCCAACATGGACGGGGTGGAGCTGGCCCGGGAGGTGCGGCGCCTGCCGCACGGGGCGGCGCTCCCCATCCTGATGGCCACCACCGAATCGGAGCGCTCCCAGGTCGATCTGGCCTTGGCCGCCGGGGTGAACGACTTCATCTCCAAGCCGTTTACCTCCGAGCAGCTGCGGGCCAAGATCGAGGCGGTCTTCGCAAAGGGCTAACGGCAAGCGATCAGCGTTCAGCTGCCAGCTGAAGGACCCTCGTCGGCAGCAGGGAGGGGGGCGAAAAGCAATCCGGCTGCCGATCCCAACCTGAGCCGGCCGCGCCTGCAGGCCTCCTCCATTCGTCCGGCCACTCTCTTCCACTCACAAGGTAAAAGCCACCGGGGATCAATTCGTTCCCGGGTTTTATAAGCGGTCGCCGGGGCGGCTTTTCGTTTGACCTGCTTCGAGCTGTCCCGTACTATTTGAGAGATTTTCATAACAGCTGTCAGCCATCAGCTGTCAGCATTCAGCACAAGCAACAACAGAGGCGTAACGCAGCCGGGACATTCGAGCCCGCAAGCCGCCTTTTTTACCACGAAGGGCACGAAGAGCGCGAAGGTGAAGAATCAAAAGCACTTTCCTTCGTGTCTTTCGTGATCTTCGTGGTCGAATCCAATTCTGTCGGCTCCTCGGATTTGTTGTGGCTGATGGCTGGCCGCTGACAGCTGATCGCTTCAAAAAGGAGAAAGAATGCACCGACCACTGGGAATCACCGTCAGCCGGCATATCCTGGACAGCCAGCGGCTCCATCCCGAGGCCACCGGCGCCCTGTCCAGCCTGCTGGCCGAGCTGATCGTGGCGGCCAAGACCATTTCGGCTGAAGTGAACATGGCCGGCCTGGCCGACATCCTCGGCATGTCCGGGAAGACCAACATCCAGGGGGAAGACGTCCAGAAGCTCGACGAGTTCGCCAACAACACCATCAAGCGCCGCATGGCCCGCAGCGGCTTCCTCTGCGTGATGACCTCGGAGGAGGAGGAAGACATCATCCCGGCGGCGGAGGGCTACGAGGGCAAGTACACCCTGGCCTTCGACCCGCTGGACGGCTCCTCGAACATCGACGTGAACGTCAACATCGGCACCATCTTCTCCATCCACCGCCGCCTGACCCCTTCCGGCCAGGGCAGCAAGGAGGACCTCCTCCAGAAGGGGCGCGAGCAGGTTGCGGCCGGGTACATCGTCTACGGATCGAGCACGATGCTGGTCTACACCACGGTGGAAGGGGTGCACGGCTTCACCCTCGACCCCTCCGTGGGCGAGTTCTACCTCTCCCACCCCGACATCCGGATGCCGGACCGGGGCAAGTACTACAGCACCAACGAGGGCAACTCCTGCCGCTGGCGCGAGCCCATGCGCCGCTACATCGATTTTCTCAAGGAGGAAGACAAGGAAAGCAGCCGGCCGCGCAGCGCCCGCTACATCGGCTCGCTGGTCGCCGACTTCCACCGGAATCTCATCGCCGGCGGCATCTTCCTCTACCCGGGCGACCGGAAGAGCCCCGAGGGCAAGCTACGGCTGCTCTACGAGGCGTCGCCGCTCGCCTTCATCGCCGAGAAGGCCGGCGGCCGGGCCATCACCGACGACGGCCGCAGCATCCTCGACATCGAGCCCACCGCCCTTCACCAGCGGGTGCCGCTCATCATCGGCTGCAGGCAGGACGTGGATGTGGCGGAGGAGTTTTTTGCCGGCAAAAGATGATGGCGTCGCAAAAAGTTCGATCTACGGCGTTGCGGCGGGTCGCGAAATGGCTCGACGTACCATAATGTACGCCTCCGCTTTCGCGACCCCACCGCGCCTTGTATATCGAACTTTTGTGCTTAGCCATCCGGGGGCAGAATTGAACTTTTTGCGAGATTGTCAAAGATGAAGGGGAGCCAAGAGCGAAAAGTGAACAGCCTTACCGTTCACTGATCACCGTTCACTCCCCCCTCACCTTCGCCCACGAGTCGCGCAGGGTGACGATGCGGTTGAACACCGGCCGTTCGGGGGTGCTGTCCAGGTCCGGGCAGAAGTAGCCCTGCCGCTCGAACTGGAAGCGCTTCTCGGCGGAGGCCCGGGCCAGGGCCGGCTCCACCCGGCAGCCGGGGAGGATGGTGAGCGAGTCGGGGTTGAGCAGGTCGAGGAAGTCGGTGTCCTTGGCGGCCGCCGGGTTCTCCACGGTGAAGAGCCGGTCGTAAAGCCGCACCTCGGCGGCGACGCCGTGGGCGGCCGAGACCCAATGGATGGTCCCCTTCACCTTGCGGCCGTCCGGCGCCGAGCCGCCCCGGGTGGCCGGGTCGTAGGTACAGCGCACCTCGACGATCTCGCCGTTCGCATCTTTCACCACCTCCTGGCAGGTGACCAGGTAGGCATACCGCAGCCGCACCTCCCGGCCGGGGGCGAGGCGAAAGAACTTCTTCGGCGGCTCCTCCCGGAAGTCCTCCCGCTCGATGTAGAGTTCCCGTGAAAAGCCCACCTTCCGGCTCCCCATTTCCGGCTTGTCCGGGTGGTTGGCCGCCGTGAGCTCCTCGGTCTGCCCCTCGGGGTAATTGACGATCACCACCTTGAGCGGCCGGAGCACGGCCATGGCCCGGGGGGCGTTCTCGTTCAGGTTCTCCCGCAGGCTGTGCTCGAGCAGCCCCACGTCCACCATGCTGTCCCGCTTGGCCACCCCAATCCGCTCGCAGAAGTCGCGGATGGCGGCCGGGGGGC
>JAJYKH010000185.1 GCA_021788685.1 Deltaproteobacteria bacterium
ATCTCGCCAACCGCGAGCGGCTGTATCAGGTCCGGATCGCCGAGCTCAAGAGCGGCCGCTCCATCTTGACCGACAACGCCACCTGCCCGTCCGCCTTGATGCGGCGGGAGCAGCGCAAGCAGGATAAGGATAGGGAAAAGGAATAACCTTTTTATTCATTTAGAGAGAGGTAACGGTAAATGAGCATCCTGTATTCCTTCATCGCAGTCCTGGGGCTTGCCGGCATCGCCTGGCTGGGCAAGCTGGCGGGGCTGGAGTACCTGTTCGGGGTGGTGTTCCCCTACATGGCGTTCGCCATTTTCCTGGGCGGCTTTGTCTACCGGGTGACGAAATGGGCCAAATCGCCGGTCCCCTTCCGGATCCCCACGACCTGCGGGCAGGAATACTCGCTGCCCTGGATCAAGCAGTCCAAGCTGGACTGTCCTGCCACCAAGTGGCAGGTGGTCGGCCGGATGGCCCTCGAGGTCGTGACCTTCCGCAGCCTGTTCCGCAACAAGCGGGCGGAGATCTATGAGGGGCCCAACCTGGCCTACGGCTCCACCAAGTGGCTGTGGCTCTTCGGCCTCATGTTCCACTACAGCTTCCTGGTGATCGTCCTCCGCCACATGCGGCTGTTCACCATCAATGTCCCTGGATTCGTGAGCGCGATCGAAGCGGGCGACGGCTTCCTGCAGGTGGGGGTTCCGCCCATGTACATCACCAACCTCGTCTTCATGGGCGCCCTCCTCTTCCTCTTCCTGCGCCGGGTGACCATGCCGCAGATCCGCTACTTCTCCCTGGCCGCCGACTACTTCCCTCTCTTCCTCATCATGGGCATCGGCACCACCGGCATCCTCATGCGCTACGCGCTGCGGGTGGACGTGGTCACCATCAAGCAGCTCGCCTCGGGCTGGACCACGTTCTCGCCGGTCATGGGCAAGATCGGCACCATCTTCTTCATCCATCTCTTCCTGGTCTGCTCGCTGCTGGTGTACTTCCCCTTCAGCAAGCTCATGCACATGGGCGGCGTCTTCCTGAGCCCCACCCGGAATCTGGCCAACAACAGTCGTATGGTCCGGCACATTAATCCATGGAACGATCCGTCCATCAAAGCCCATTCTTATGCAGCCTATGAGGATGAGTTCAGGGAGTTCATGAAAGAGGGCGGCATCCCAGTTGAGAAGGAATAACGACAATGGCATTGATCAAAGCAGACAAACTAGGCGTTAGTGTTGCGAAAGACCCTTCTCTGATGACGGGGGCCATCCCCAAGCGGCACTGGATGGATACGCCGGCGGTGTTCAAGCCGGGCAACTACGCGTATCCCACCAAGCCGAGCATCATGGAGTACCACAAGTTCCCGAACCCGCGGGAGTGGAACCCTGAGGAGGAGGACTGGAAGCTGCCCGAGAACTGGCAGGAGATCCTGCTCAAGGGGCTCAAGGAGCGGCTCGACAAGTTCCGCTCGCTCAAGGTCTTCATGGACTGCTGCGTGCGGTGCGGGGCCTGCGCCGACAAGTGCCATTTCTTCCTCGGCACCGGCGACCCCAAGAACATGCCCGTCCTGCGGGCCGAGCTGCTCCGCTCCGTCTACAAGAACGACTTCACCCGGGCCGGCAAGATCCTCGGCCGGCTGGCGGGCGCCCGGCCGCTCACCTTCAACGTGCTCAAAGACTGGTTCATGTACTTCTACCAGTGCACGGAGTGCCGGCGCTGCTCGGTCTTCTGCCCGTACGGCATCGACACCGCCGAGATCACCATGATCGGCCGCGAGCTGCTCCATCTGGTGGGGGTGAACATCAACTGGATCCTCGAGCCGGCGGCCAACTCCAACCGCACCGGCAACCACATGGGGCTCCAGCCCCATACCTTCAAGGACAACATCGGCTATCTCTGCGATGACATCGAGGACATCACCGGCATCCGCGTCGAGCCCACCTTCAACCGGAAGGGGGCGGAGGTGCTGTTCATCACCCCGTCGGCGGACGTCTTCGCCGAGCCGGGCATCTACACGGCCATGGGGTACCTGCTCCTCTTCCACCACATCGGCCTCGACTACACCTGGTCCACCTACGCCTCCGAGGGCGGCAACTTCGGCCTCTTCACCTCCAACGAGATGATGAAGAAGCTGAACGGCAAGATGTACAACGAGGCCAGGCGCCTCGGGGTGAAGTTCATCCTGGGCGGCGAGTGCGGCCACATGTGGCGGGTGGTCCACCAGTACATGGACACCATGAACGGCCCGGCCGATTTCATGGACGAGGTGCCCACCTCTCCCATCACCGGCACCCGGTTCGAGAACGCCCGGTCCACCAAAATGGTCCACATCAGCGAGTTCACCGCCGACCTGATCAAGAACGGCAAGCTCAAGCTCGACCCGAGCCGCAACAATCACCGGAAGGTCACCTTCCACGACTCCTGCAACCCCGCGCGGGCCATGGGCATGCTGGACGAGCCCCGCTACGTGCTTAATAACGTGGTCAACAACTTCAAGGAGATGCCGGAAAACACCATCCGCGAGCAGACCTTCTGCTGCGGTTCGGGGACCGGCCTCAACACCGACGAGATCATGGAGCTGAGGATGCGGGCGGGTCTCCCCCGGGCCAACGCGGTGCGCCACGTCGCCGACAAGTACGGCGTCAACACGCTCTCCTGCGTCTGCGCCATCGACCGCGCCACCCTCACTTCCCTGATGAACTACTGGAACCCCGATGTGCAGGTCTGCGGCGTCTCCGAGCTGGTCGGCAACGCCCTGGTCATGGACGGGGAAAAAGAAAGAGAAACGGGCCTCCGCTTTGAGCCCCTGGAAGGCACGGAAGGGTGAGCGCAATGTACGATAAAGGAAAAATCATCCCCGGATTGATCATTTTTCTCGGTCTGTTCACGTTCCCGCTGTGGTACAACGCCGGCAACGCGGGCAACCCGCCCAAGCCCGAGAAACCGGCCGGCTATCAGAAATGCGTCAGGCCCGTCGAATACATGCGGACCTCGCACATGGTGCTGCTCAATCAGTGGCGCGACGAGGTCATCCGCGGCGACGAGCGCGAGATGATCATGATCGACGGCAAGCCCTACCCCAAGAAGCTCCAGGCGGGCTGCATGGGCTGCCACGCCGACAAGAAGAAGTTTTGCGACAGGTGCCATACCTACGCATCCGTCAAACCTTATTGTTGGGACTGCCACTTCCCGCCTAAGGAGAAAATGTAATGGACAGCCAGAGAAGAAAATTCCTGAAGATGGCAGGGCTCACCGCCGTTGCCGGCATGGGCGCCCCTGCGATCAATATGCTCCTGAAGGGGGAGGTGCGCGCTTCCGAAACCGAGGCCAGCACGGCCCCGGCGCTACCGACCAAGTCCGTGAAGCGGCTCGGGATGGTGGTCGACGTCAATAAATTCGGCGCCAATCCCGGCTTGGCCCAGAAGTGCGTGGAGGCCTGCCACTCGATCCACAACGTCCCTGATTTCCGGAATCCGGATGGCTCGATCGACAAGAAGGACGAGGTCAAGTGGATCTGGGCCGAAAAGTACGAGCACACCTTCCCGGACGCCAGCCAATACAAGCGGAATGTCGGCCTGGAAGAGCTGCCGGTGATGACGTTCTGCAATCACTGCGACGATCCGCCCTGCGTCCGGGCGTGCCCCACCCAGGCCACCTTCAAGGCCAAGGACAGCGGTATCGTCATGATGGACTACCACCGGTGCATCGGCTGCCGCTTCTGCATGGCCGCCTGCCCGTACGGAGCCCGCAGCTTCAATTGGCGCGACCCTCGCCCCTTCATCAAGAAGCTCAACCCCGATTTCCCGACCCGGATGCGGGGCGTGGTGGAAAAATGTACCTTCTGTGCCGAGCGGCTGGCCGTCGGCAAAATTCCCGCTTGCGTTGAGGCGACCGGCGATACCAAGGCGATGGTCTTCGGCGATCTGAACGATCCCAACTCCGAGATCTCCAAAATCCTGGCGTCGACCTTCACCATCCAGCGCAAGCCCTTCCTTGGCACCAAACCTTCCGTTTTCTATATCATTTAAGGTGAAGGACCATGATCGAAAAAGCGCTCACGGGTAGTAGCAAGTATTGGGCCTGGATGGCCTTTCTGGCCGTGCTGGTCGGAATCGGCGCCCTCTCCTATTCCCAGCAGTTCCAGTATGGTCTGGGATATACCGGCATGAGCCGGGACGTCTCCTGGGGGCTGTACATCTCCCAGTTCACCTTCATGGTCGGCGTGGCCGCCGGAGGCGTGATGCTGGTGCTCCCGTACTACATCCACGACTTCAAGGCCTTCCACCGGATCACCATCCTCGGTGAGTTCCTGGCCATTGCCGCGGTCTGCATGTGCCTGATGTTCATCATCGCTGACCTCGGCCAGCCGATGCGGCTCATGAACGTGCTTCTGCACCCCACCCCCCATTCCATGCTGTTCTGGGACATGATCGTGCTGAACGGGTACCTGTTCCTCAACCTGCTGGTGGGCTGGACTCTGGTGCACGCCGAGTACAAGTCGCCCCACCGGCCGGTGCCGCCGCCCAAGTGGATCAAGCCCTTCATCTACCTGTCCATCCCCTGGGCCGTCAGCATCCACACCGTCACCGCCTTCCTGTACGCGGGCCTGCCGGGGCGTGATTTCTGGCTTACCGCCATCATGGCCCCCCGCTTCCTGGCCTCCGCCTTTGCGGCCGGTCCCTCGCTGCTCGTGGTGATGGCCCTCATCATCAAGCGGGTGACCAAGTTCGACGCCGGCCAGGTGGCCATCCAGAAGCTGGTGACCATCATCACCTATGCCGCCCTGATGAACTTCTTCTTCATCGCCATGGAGTTCTTTACCGCCTTCTACAGCAACATTCCCGGGCACAAGGCCACCCTGGAATACCTGTTCTGGGGGCTGGACGGCGCCAACAGCCTGGTGCCCTGGATGCGGTTCTCCATGTTCATCGGGGCGATCGCCATGGTGATGATCCTTCTCCCCAAGACCCGGTACAACGAGAAGACGCTGGGCGTGGCCTGCGGGATGCTCTTCATCTCCCTGTGGATCGACAAGGGTCTGGGCTTGGTGCTGGGCGGTTTCGTTCCGTCCCCCACCGAGTACATCACCCAGTACTATCCGACCGCTGGCGAGCTGGCCATTACGGTCGGGGTCTGGGCGGCCGGGTTCATGATCGTGACCGTGCTCTACAAGATCGCCATTTCCGTCCGCCTGAACGTAGAAAACTGAAGACTTTTTTCTTCCGATTCCGCAAGGCCCCCGGTGAAAGCCGGGGGCCTTTTTCATTTGGGGAGAGCCCGTCCTTCCCAGCCCGCCCTTCGACTCCGCTGCCGTTGCTGAAAGCTGAAACCCGACGGCGGCCCGCTTGCTTGGGCTTCTCTTTGCGGCTGCCCACGATTGTGGTAATGTAGTGGCGGCCCATCAACCCCTTTTTCCCGGCAGCCATGATCCACAAGAACGTCCTCGACAAGATCGGCAATACGCCCCTGGTCTCGATCAACCGGCTGAATCCCTTGAAGGGGGTCACCATCTATGCCAAGATCGAAGCGGACAACCCCGGCGGGTCGATAAAGGACCGCATCGCCCTCCACATGATCCGGAGGGCGGAGGAGAGCGGCGACCTCACCCCCGACAAGATCGTCCTCGAGGCCACCAGCGGCAACACCGGGATCGGCTTGGCCCTGGTGTGCGCGGTAAAGGGCTACCGCTGCCAGCTGGTGATGCCCGAATCAGCCTCTATCGAGCGGCGGAAAATCATGGAGGCCTTCGGCGCCGAGATCCTGCTCACCCCGGCCAAGCGGGCCACCGACGGCGCCATCGAGCAGGCCTACGCCATGGCTCGCGAGCACCCGGACCGCTACTTTCTCACCGACCAGTTCAACAACGCCAACTGGGAGACCCAC
>JAJYKH010000186.1 GCA_021788685.1 Deltaproteobacteria bacterium
CCCGGAACCCCTCCCCGAGCAAGCGGCCGGCAGCCGACCGGCTGCGCTTGCCGGAGGCTCAGTACACGATGGTCGGCTTGCCGCGATCGATCTCCTGCAGCCGGGCATTGAGCTCGGGAAGGGGAATGAGCCGGGCCCCCGGGAGGTGCCCCCTCTCGTATTCGCCGGGCTGGCGGACGTCGACCAGGTTGAAGCTGTCAGGGTCCCGGCCGGCCAGGAACTGGCGCACCTCCCCAGCGGTCATGGAGGGGATGGGCTTGAAGATATCGAGAAGATTCATGACGGCTCCTTGCCGGCTTTCTCCACCCTGCCGCCGATCACGTACGAATCGTTGGGTCCTGTGAACGGCAGCCGGAAAACGTCCCGCACCCCGGCTTTCTGCAGCATGCCCCTGACCTCCTGCTCGGAGTAGGAACGGCCCTGTTCGTTGTTGACCAGCATGTTGAGGGAAAAGAGGGCCGGAAAAAGAGGGCCGTCCTTGGCGTCGTTGAGGAAGAACTCGTGCACCAGCAGGAGCCCGCCGGGATCGAGCGCCGCCGCCGTCTTGGCCACCAGCCGCTCGCAGGCCCCGGGCCCGATGCCGTGGAGGATGTGGGAGAGCCAGGCCACATCGTAGCGGCCCCGGATCTCATCACGGTTGAAGTCGCCGGCAGCAAAGTCGATCCGGTCGCCCACCCCGAACCGTTCGGCCGTTTTCAAGGCAAAGTCCCGGGTGGTGGGGCGGTCGAAAACCGTGGCCCTGAGCTCCGGGTTGGCGAGGCAGAAGTGAACGGCATAGGTCCCCGGGCCCCCGCCCAGGTCGAGCAGATGCCGCCGGTCGTGAAGGTCGACTGCGGCCGCAGCTTTGGGGGCAATGTCCATGGCCAGGTTGAACATGCCCATGAGGAAGCTCTCCCGTTCCCGCTCCTCACCGTGGGATCGTTTCGCTACCGGCCCCCCGTGGCACACGGCCCGGTCGAGCTGGGCCCAGCCGTCCACCAAGTGATGGTGGTGCGAGATGATGTATCCCTTGTACTGGGGGGAGTCCTTGCAGAGGTAGGTCCTGGCGAATTCGCTGTTGGCGAGCAGGCCCTCGCTCTTAAGCAGCAAGCCCATGGCGGTCAGGGCGTTGAGCAGAGCCTCTCCCCCGCGGGCATCAGCCTGCAGCATTCGGATGATCTCGCCGGACGGGAGCCAGCGGTCGCCGATCGTCGAGAAAAGATCGATCTTGACCGCGGCATGCAAGGCGCACGGCTGCCAATAGCCGCTGGCGGTTTCGAGAAGACGGCCGATGGTCCATTCCTGCAGACGGCTTATGCTCATTCCTGCTCTCCCGCAAGCGATCACAGGGCACCACATCTGTTTTGTTATCGGCCTGTTCGCATCCCCTCTGTAGAGCTCGCAGGCCGATGCCGCGCATCTGCGGCACCCTGTGACCGCTTACAAATAGCGCCATCGCTGGCTTTAGGCGCCGTGTCTCCCCCCTGACCGGCGTTCTCCCTTCCGGACACGCCGGGTAAGCCTGGACCAGGGTGAATGGAGCTTGGACAACCACCTTTCCATTTTCATATACTTTTATTGAGAGCGAAATGGAAAAAATTCTCAAAGCCGGTCACCCCGGCCACAGGAGGATGCCATGCGCGGACAGGAATTCTTCGATGAAGGGCAGCGGCTGTTCATGAGCGGCCGGATCAGGGAAAGCATCGATCAGTTCACCCAGGCGCTGGCGGCGGGCCACGACGAGGTCCCGGTCCGGCTGAGCCGCGGGGCGGCCTACCTCAACATCCAGGAGCTCGACAAGGCCCTGGCGGACCTGGACGCGGTATTGGCCAAGGACCCGGGGAACGAACGTGCCCATTACTATCGCGGGATCGTGCTTCTCAACAAAGAGGAGTTCGAGCGGGCGGCCACCGACTTCGACCGGACCATCGCCCAAAATCCCCAGCGGGGGCCCGCCTTCCTGGGCCGGGCCTTGGCTCTTTCGGAAAGCGGGCGGGAAGAGGAGGCGCTCCGGGACTTCAAGACCGCGGTGGCCCATTCAACGGTGGAGGTGGAGCGGTTCGTGCACAGCTTCGGCAATGCGAGAGCCAAGTTTGCCCAGACCATGGCCCTGCTCGAAGGCGAACGGGGCCCGCTCCGCCAAGTCATGACCCCGGAGGAAGTGGCTAAATTGCAGCAGTGGATGGAACCGGAAAAGTAAGCCGCAAGGCACATGGGCGAGCACATCAACCAATGCTGTCGGCAAGGCGCTTGCCGGTTTTAAAGCGGACCACATTGCGGGCGGGGATGGTCAGCCGTTTGCCGGTGCGGAGATTTCTGCCGGCTCGTGGCGCCCGTTCCACGACCGCAAAGGTCCCGAAGCCGGAAATGGTCACTTTCCCTTCGGTGACAAGGGCGTTGGTAATGGCCTCCAGAAAATGGGCAATGCTCTTGCTGGCAGTGGCTTTGCTGATCTCCGTGGCATTCGCGACGGCGACAATCAGGTCGGTCTTGTTCATGGCCTTTCCCTATTGTTTTTTTTCGCTGAATAATACTGCAATTACCTGAATTTTTAAAAAGAACGGCCGTGGAAGTCAACATAAAAAACCTGATTTTATTTCACAAGTAAATCGGTAATTCGGGCTATGCCGAAATGATGATCTCGCAAAAACCCGAACCGCCGGCGGGCGGAACGAGAAAACGAGAATACCCAGCGCTGATCGTCGGCGAGCGGCTTTTGCGAGGGCGACAAATGATGATCAGGACCTAGCCGCCATTGGCAGCCGGCAAACCCGCGGTCTATGATAGGGAAGGAATGGTTCTCTGGAAAAGCGGAGACGGCCTTGCCCATGATACCCTCGCTCTTCCTGTTGATCTTGCTCGCCGGCACCGGCCTTCCTCCCTTCAGGGAAGATATCGTGAGCTACGCCATCGTTCAGGACGATGGAACACTGATCACCGGGGGCCATCAACATCTGGAGCTGTACGGCATCTATATCCCCTTGAATGACCGGACCTGCCGGACTTTCATCATTCCCCCCCGGTGCGGCCCCCGGGCCGTCCTCATGCTCGACTTCAAGATCGACGGCCATTTCGTTCATTGCCAGCGTTTGGGTGCGGAGGAGGACGGGACCATCAGCGCCGTCTGCAAGGTCAACGGAGATGATGTGGCAGCCTGGATGCTCAAGCAAGGCTGGGCGGTGGCGCTGCCGGATGCCCCTTTTGAATACCAGGTATGGGAGAAAATCGCCCGGAAGCATGACCGGGGAATCTGGGGAATGGAGGTGGAGTAAGGAGCGATGACTGGCGAGCAGCCGCAAGGTCAGGGGAGACCCTCGACCTTGATCGCTTCGGGCGGCAGAAGCCCGCTGCTCTCGGTGCTCCCGATCCACTGGAGAAAGAGATCGACATAATCGGGGCAGAGCTGGGTCCCCCGCACATCGATCAGAATCTGGAGGGCTTCTTCCTGGGGCAGAGCCCGGCGATAGGAACGATTGCTGGTCAGGGCGTTATAGGTGTCGGCCACGGCCGCCGCCCTGGCCCATGCGGGAATGGCCTTATCCCTGAGCCCGTGCGGATAGCCTTTGCCGTCCGGCCGCTCATGATGATGAAGGACGATCGGCAGCACCTCCTCCAGGCTCGGAATGGCCTTCAGGATCCCGGCGCCGAGCTCCGGGTGGGCCTTGATGTGGGCGAGCTCATCCCTGGTGAGCGGCCCCGGCTTGAGGAGCACCTCGTCCCGGATGCCAATCTTGCCAATATCGTGCAGCCTGCCGCCAAGGGCCGCAGCTTCGATCTCCTGGCGGTCGGCGCCGGCAAAGGTCAGCATCCCGGTCAGGATCTCGGCGACCGCCTCGGAATGGCCTTTGGTATACGGGTCCCGCACTTCCAGAGCGGAAATCAGGCTGGTGATGCTCGCCAGAAGCATGGTGCGCTCCACGTCCAGCCGTTCCTTTTCCTTGAGCAGGAGCAAGTATTGGTCGGAAAGCAGCTTCTCGACCAGAATCACCAATTGATCGAGATTGAAGGGCTTGCTGATGAAGGAAACGGCGCCGTACTCCATCATGCGCCGCATGTGGCCCCGATCGGTATGGATGCTCATGACCACGAAGGGGATCTCCCGCCAGGACGGTTCGGCATGGAGGGCCTGGCACAGGGCGAAGCCGTTCAGACGGGGCATTTCGATATCGCAGAGGATGAGGTCCGGCTTCCGCCCCGACAGGAGGTGAAGGGCCTGCTTCCCATCTTCGGCGGTGAATACCTGGAAGCCGGCTTCGAGCAGGCCGGCTTCGACCAGCCGCCGGACCACCGGCGAGTCGTCAACCACCAGGATGAGCTTGTTGCTCTGGAAGCGCGACTTGGCCAATGCCTGTCTGACAGTGGCCAGCAGCGAGGTCTCGGCCCTTCTCTTGGAGAGATAATGGGAGGCACCCGCTTCGAAACCGCGGTCGATATCGGGGTCGGAATCGAAGGTGCTCACCATGACGACCGGCACGCCCTGGGTGACGGAATTCCCCCGCAGCTGGCGGCAGAGCTCCGCCCCGTTCAGGCGGGGCATTTCGAAATCGGTGATGATGACGTCGAAGCGCTCCCTGACCGCGAGGGCAAGGGCCTCCCTCCCGTCGCCCGCCTCGATGATCTCGGCCCCGAGTGGCTCCAGAAGCTTCTTGAAAAAGACGCGGACCGAGAGCTGGTCTTCGGCAATTAGAATGCGGGTGGCCATCCGTTCTCCTTCATCATCACTACTCTGAACTACTCTGAAAATCTTTAAAAGATATCAATGGAAGAGTCAACAGGCGAATGCATGGGACTGCAGTTCTTTCGAAGAAAGACGATGGGATCGGACGGAGTCATCAAAGGACCATCCTCCTAAAATTGAATCGAAACGGAGCTTCGAGGGGAGACCAATCTGCATCCGCTCCTTTGCTGATTTTCTCTACTGTTATGGCCCATGAGCAGTGGCGATGGCCGGACGCCGCTTGCCTCCCTTCGCCGCCTCGGCGGTATAATGGCCCTGATCCCGGCGGGACCGAAAGAGCCCGCAATCCCCTCCTTGTCAAGTGTGAATCCAGATGCCGTCAACCTTGCCCCCCCCGGCCCGGAACCATTGCGAGCCAGGGGTACGCCCCTGGGAGCCCCCGGGCGAGACGGTAAGGAAATTGGAAGAGCTTCGGAAGCTTGCCGCTGGAACCCGGCACGTGCTGGTGGTGATCTATGGCAACCCCGACCCGGATGCCCTGGCGAGCGGCTGGGCCCTCAAAACCCTCCTGGAAACAGGAAACCGGCAGGTGGGCATCGTTTATACCGGCACCGTCGGCCGCCCGGAGAACGCCTCCATGATCCGGCAGCTGCGGATTCCGGCCGAGCCGTTGATGCGGGACGGCATCCGGCCGGAAGGGCTGGTGGCGGTGGTGGATGCCCAGCCCCAGTTCTTCAGGGAGATCAGCCTGCCGCGTTGCGATATCGTCATTGACCACCACCCCGCCCTTCTGGAAAAAGAAGTCCGCTTTGCAGACATTCGCCCCGACTACGCGGCGGCTTCCTCCATCCTTACCGAATACCTGCGGGCCGCCCATGCTCCCTTCAGCCGAAGGCTGGCCAGCGCCCTCTACTACGGAATCAAAGTGGACAGCCGCCGGTTCCTGGAGGAATTGCATCCGGGCGATGTGGAATCCATCAGGTGGCTGCGGACCCGCGCCAACCCCGATATCGTCAATCGCATCGAATTTTCCCAATTCTCGCGGGAGGCCCTCGACTACTTCAGCATCGCCCTGGTGCGCCGCCGTTTCGTGCGCGGAGTGATGTTCACCCATCTCGGCCCGGTGCCGGTATCCGATGTCTGCGTGCAGGTAGCCGATTTCCTCATCCGGGTCGAGAACGTGGAGTGGGC
>JAJYKH010000187.1 GCA_021788685.1 Deltaproteobacteria bacterium
GCAGCAGGTGCAGCCCGATGAAATTTACAATCTGGCGGCCCAAAGCCATGTGGCCGTTTCTTTCGAGACACCGGAGTATACTGCCAATGCAGATGCCTTGGGGACATTGCGGCTGCTCGAGGCGATTCGCATTTTGGGGCTGGAGAAAAAAACCAGGTTCTACCAAGCGTCCACCTCGGAGCTTTATGGTCTGGTCCAGGAAACACCCCAAACCGAGCGGACCCCTTTCTATCCGCGTTCGCCATATGCGGTAGCCAAGCTTTACTCCTACTGGATCACGGTCAATTACCGGGAAGCTTATGGGATCTACGCTTGCAACGGTATTCTTTTCAATCACGAGTCTCCTGTCCGGGGCGAGACCTTCGTGACCCGCAAGATCACCCGGGCCCTGGCGCGGATCAGCCTCGGTCTCCAGGATTGCATCTATCTGGGGAATCTCGATTCCAAGCGGGATTGGGGACATGCCCGTGATTACGTGGAAATGCAATGGCTCATGCTTCAGCAGGAGAAGCCGGATGATTTTGTCATCGCCACGGGTGAGCAGTATAGTGTTCGCCACTTCGTGGAAGCAGCCGCAGGTCAACTGGGAATCGTCCTGAAATGGGAGGGAAGCGGCCTCGAAGCAAAGGGGATTGTCGAAACCTGTGCCGGTTTGGCTCCTGAAAAGGGGCGCTCCGAGTGCAAATGTCCTCGTCCAGGGGATGTCATCGTGAGGATCGATCCACGATATTTCCGGCCGACCGAGGTTGAAACCCTTTTGGGCGATCCGAGCAAAGCCAAACAAAAACTGGGCTGGGCCCCCAAAATCAAATTCAAAGATCTGGTTGCGGAGATGGTCCGCTCGGACCTCGAGGAAGCCAAACGTGACGAGCTTTGCCGCCAACACGGGTTCAACACGTTCAACTTCCACGAATAGTCGAAAGGTTGGTGAGGAGCTCCCTCTATTGGCGTCCCGGCATGCGGCGTCGGGACGCTGCTGCCTAACCCGTCGGTTGTCCCCGACCTTTTTACCACAGGTCAATGGAAAAGCATTCTAAGATTTACATCCCTGGCCATCGCGGTTTGGTTGGCTCGGCTATCCTGCGGCGGCTGAAGCTGGAAGGGTATGCCACTCTCCTGACCCGCACCCATGCCGAGCTCGACCTCACGGACCAAAAAGCCGTGGCGGCCTTCTTTGCGGCGGAGAAACCGGAGTATGTTTTCCTGGCAGCGGCAAAGGTGGGCGGCATTCTCGCCAACTCCACCTATCCCGCAGAGTTCATTTATCAGAACCTGTTGATCGAGACCAACGTCATCCACGCTGCCTGGCAAGCGGGTGTCAGGAGGCTGCTCTTTCTGGGCTCCTCCTGCATCTATCCTAAATTCGCGCCCCAGCCGATGAAAGAAGAGCACCTTCTTTCCGGCGAGCTCGAGCCCACCAACGAGCCATACGCCATTGCGAAGATCGCCGGCATTAAGATGTGCGAAGCGTATAACCGGCAATATGGCACCTGTTTTTTTTCGGTCATGCCGACCAACCTGTATGGCCCGCACGATAACTTCGATCTCCAGAGCTCCCATGTCCTGCCTGCCTTGATCCGCCGCATCCACGAGGCCAAGGAGCGAGGCGGCGGCGAAGTCGCAATTTGGGGGACCGGGTGCCCCCGGCGGGAATTCCTTCACGTGGATGATATGGCGGATGCCTGCCTGTTCGTGATGAACCTGCCCGACGGCATCGTCCAAGAGAAACTGATCAGTCCGGGCAAGCCCTCCTTCGTCAATATCGGGGCGGGTGAGGATATAACCATTCGCGAGCTTGCTGAAATCGTAAAAGAAGCGGTGGGATTTCAGGGGAAATTGGTCTTCGATGCCACCAAGCCCGACGGAACGCCGAGGAAGCTCCTTGATGTCTCCCGGATGCGGGAGCTCGGCTGGAAGGCAAGGATCGGCCTGCGGCAGGGGATTGCCTCCACCTACCAGTGGTTTTTGGAAGATCGGAGCCCGCTTTGAGGCCGAGATCAAGAACAAGCGGCTGGGGGTAGGGGAGGCCTTATTGTTACTCTGCAGAGAGCAGCAGCTCGCGTCCCGTGGCAACTGGCCTGTCGCGGAAACCGATTCCTCCCGCGAGATTATCCTTGCCTCCTAGTCCATTCGAGAGAAATATGTGAGCGGACCCGCTGGCGAGATCAAGTCATCGAAGGGGGGCTGCCACATGACGGAACGGGTGCTGACGACCTGCGTCTACTGCGGCTGCGGTTGCGGCTGCTACCTGCACGTGGAGGAAGGCCGGGTGGTCGGCACCTCTCCCAGCCGCAACCATCCCATCTCCCGCCACAACCTCTGCCTCAAGGGCTGGCACCTCCACGAGCTCATCCACCACCCCGACCGCTTGACTACCCCCCTCGTCCGGGAGGACGGCCGCCTCCGGGAGGCCACCTGGGACGAGGCCCTGGCCCGGGCCGCCGCCGGCTTCCGCGAATGCCTGGAGCATCACGGCGGGCGCGGCTTGGGCGTGCTCGCCTCAGCCAAGTGCACCAACGAGGAGAACTACCTCCTCCAGAAATTCGCCCGCACCGTTCTCCGCACCAACAACATCGACCACTGCGCCCGCCTCTGACACGCCCCCACCGTGGCCGGTCTGGCCACCGCCTTCGGCAGCGGCGCCATGACCAACTCCATCAACGAGATCGAGGAGGCCGAGCTGATCCTGGTGGCCGGCTCGAACACCACCGAGGCCCATCCCCAGGTGGGCCGCCGCATCCTCCAGGCGGTGGACCGGGGGGCCAGGCTCATCGTCATCGACCCGCGCCTGACCGCGCTCGCCGCCCGCGCCCACGTCCACCTGGCCCTGCGGCCCGGGACCGACATCCCCCTGCTGAACGGCATGATGCGGTGCATGCTCGACGACAATTTGGCCGACGACCTTTTCATCGAGATGCGGACCGAAAATTTCCATGCCCTGCGGGACATGCTCTACCGGCTCGATCTCGACCAGGTGGCGGCGGCGACCGGCGTGGAGCTGCAATCGATCCGGCGGGCCGCCCGGCTGTACGCCAAGGCGCGGAAGGCGGTGCTCTGCTACTGCCTGGGGGTCACCCAGCACGTCTGCGGCACCGCCAATGTGGAGACCTACGCCAACCTGGCCCTGCTGGCCGGAAAATTGGAAAAGGAGCACACCGGCGTCGATCCGCTGCGCGGCCAGAACAACGTCCAGGGGGCGTGTGACATGGGGGCGCTCCCCGGCGTTCTCCCCGGCTACCAATCCGTGCACGACCTGGCGGCGCGGGGGAAGTTCGAGGCGGCGTGGCGGACGCCGCTCCCCGCCGAGCCGGGGCTTAGCCTGCTCGACATGACCCACGGCGGCCCGGAGGGGCCGGTTCGTGGGATGCTCGTGGTGGGGGAGAACCCCATGCTGAGCGACCCGGACCTGGCCCGGGTGGAGGAGACACTCCGGTCGCTCGATTGCCTCGCGGTCTCCGACATCTTCCTGACCGAGACCGCTGCTTTGGCCGACGTGGTTTTCCCGGCCGCCTGCTTCGCCGAGAAGACCGGCACCTTCACCAGCTCGGAGCGGCGGGTGCAGATGGTGCGGCAGGCGGTGGCCCCGCCCGGGGAGTGCCGGGGCGACGGCGACCTGGTCATGGCGCTAGCCGGCCGGATGGGCGTTCCGTTCGCCGACGCCTCGCCCGCCGAGGTCATGGAGGAGATCGCCCTCCTCACACCGCTCTACGGCGGCATCTACCACGACCGGCTCGAGGAGGGGTGGGGGCTCCAGTGGCCCTGCCCGGACCGCTCCCACCCGGGCACTCCCTTTCTCCACAAGGGCGCCTTCACCCGGGGCCGGGGCCGGTTCGTGCCCACCGTCCACGTTCCCCCGGCCGAGCAGCCGGACGGGGATTTCCCGTTCACCCTGATCACCGGCCGGGTGTACCACCACTACCACACCGGCACCATGACCCGGCGGTGCGCCGCCCTGGACCGCGAATGCCGCGAGGCGGTGCTCGAAATGAACGGCGGGGATGCCGCCGCCCTGGCCATCCGCGCCGGGGAGCGGGTACGGCTCGTCTCCCGGCGGGGGAGCCTCACCCTGCGGGCCGCCGTCACCGGGCGGATGGGTCCCGGCCAGGTCTACACCTCATTCCACTTCACGGAGGCGGCGGTGAACCGGCTCCTCGGCGCCGCCCGCGACCCATCGTCCCACTGCCCGGAATACAAGGTCTGCGCGGTCCGGGTGGAGAAGGTGGCCTGATGGAAACCCGCTACCTCCTCCGCAAGGACCATTTGCTGCCCCTCCTCCGGCGGCTCCAGAAAGGCCACCGGCTGGTGGCGCCCGCCCGCAACCGCCACGGCGACACCTTTTATGCCGAGGTGCGGGATCTGGACCGCTTCCACCTGGACCTGGACACCCCGCCCCAGGAATCGGCCAAGCGCTTCTTCCTGCCCCAGCAGGAGGTCCTCTTCACCTACCGGACCGATGGCCCCGAGGGCTACGGCTTCTCGCCGGTCGTGGCCCCCAGCCCGCCTACGGTCTACTTCGGCCTCCGCCCCTGCGATCTCACCGCCATTCTGTACACCGACCTGGTGCTTCTCAAGGAACGGCGGGACCCCGGATACCAGCGCCGCCGGCAGGAGGCGGTGCTCATCGCCCTCGGCTGCAGCCGGCCGCGGGCCTCCTGCTTCTGCAACGCCACCAAGAGCGGCCCCTTCCTCGACTTCGGCTACGATCTGCAGCTGACCGACTTGGGCGACCGTTTCTTCGTCGAGGTGGGCCGGGCCCGGGGGCGGCAGCTGGTAGAGGATTGGCACCCCTTTTTCGCCGAGGCGGGGGAGGAGGACGTGAAGGCGCAGTACCAGGTCGCCCTGGAGGCCGCCGGCAGCTTCGAGCGCTCCGTGGACCTGGACCTGGCGGTGCGGGCCCTGGCGGACCACGGCGGCAGCGACGCGCTGTGGGCGGAGCTCGCCTCCCGCTGCCAGGGGTGCGGCGGCTGCGCCTTCCTCTGCCCCACGTGCACCTGTTACACCCTTCGGGACCAGTGCCTCGGCCCGAGCCACGGGGAGCGGCTCCGGTGCTGGGACGCCTGCACCCTGGCGGGATTCACCCGGATGGCCGGCGGCCACAACCCGGCGGACCCCGGCCGGGACGTGCTGCGCCGCCGCTTCGAGCACAAGCTGCGGGACAGCGTCCGCCAGCACGGGCGGCCGAGCTGCGTGGGCTGCGGCCGCTGCGTGGGGAGCTGCTTCGGCGGGGTGGACATGCTGATGGCCATCGAACGGCTGGCGGGGGAGGCGGAGCCGCCGGAGGAGGGCGTATGATCGGAAACGGCGACCACATCCTGCTGCCGCACCCGGCCCGGATCGACGAGGTGATTGTCGAAAATTCCCAGATCAAGACCTTCGTCCTGTCCTTTGTGGACCAGCGGCAGGATTTCTCCTACCGCCCGGGGCAGTTCATGATGGTATCGGTGCCTCATTGCGGCGAGGCACCCATTTCCATCTCCTCCACCCCGACCCGGCCCGGCGCCATCCATCTCTCCGTCCGCCGGGCCGGCCGCCTGACCGAGGCCCTGCATGCCAGCGGGGCGGGGGGCGTCGTCGGCCTGCGGGGGCCGTACGGCCGGCCGTTCCCCCTGGAGGCGGCCGCGGGCAAGGACCTCCTGTTCGTGGCTGGCGGCATCGGCTTGGCGCCGCTCCGGTCGGTGGTCAACCACTGCCTGGATGCGGGCCATGGTGGCCGGCTCGAAATCCTCTACGGCAGCCGGACCCCCGACGACATCGCCTTCCGGGCCGACCTCGCCGCCTGGGAGCGGCGGCCGAACG
>JAJYKH010000188.1 GCA_021788685.1 Deltaproteobacteria bacterium
AGTAGATCTCGAGGTCACCCTTGTTCGCCTTCTCGGCATGTCCGGGCGGGAAGGTGCCGGTTCCGGTCAGGAGTCGACTCTTTTCTACGGGTGCCGACAGAGGTTAGCCGGGGGTTGCAGTCAGGCGGAACCCTATCGCTCAGGAGCTGTACAGGATCACATGGTCATGGTCCTGATCGGCTGTGGCCTCTATAATGCTGGCTCACCGCCCTACTTGGCCGGCAGGGCCGGAACGGTACGGGCACTCATGCTGCTGGGGACCATCGCCCCTCTGCCGTTCGTGCTCTGGCCCTTCACCTGGCGATGGCGGTTTTGGTTTTCAGCCATAAGTCAGGTCGGGATCAGGCCTGGAGCGCTTCAAGATGCCTTCGGTGCGCCTGGACGAGCTTGATTTCGCCGTATGAATAATCATCTCCCAGGGCACGCTTGATTTCCCCCACCGGCTGTCCTTTCATCTCGCCGAGCTTCCGCTCGATCGCTTCCAGCTTTTCAGGGGAAAGCAGCTTGCCGACCTCCACCAGGCCGGCCTCGACGCAGAATGCCAGATGCCCCTCGATGGTCGAAACCGCCAGGCCCCGCTCTGCCGCAATCCGGGCGATCGTCAAGCCGGCTTGGAACAGATCGAAGCTGGTCTGCCTGGTGTCGGCCCATGCCGTTTTTGGGGAATCAACAGGTTCTTGGCTGGGGTTGGGAAGGACAACCTCTTTGATGTTATTTTTCAGGCGGTAGGCTGAAACCAGGGCCACCAGCTCCTGCCCATATTTTTCCGCGGTGCGCTTGCCGATTCCCTTCAGCTTCCTCAAAGCCGTCAGGCTGTCAGGCAAAAAGATCGCGATCTGGATCAAAAGGCGCTGATGAAGGATGCGGTAGCGATCGACCCCTTCTGCCGCCGCCTTGGCCGCGCGCCAATCCTTCAGGGTCTGGAAGAGCTCCGGATGGCTCACCTCCGAGGCCGTGTATTCCACCGACGGCCCTTTCCTCTCCCGGGCCGGCTGCAGATCGATCCCGGCCGCCGATACCGCGGCCAGGTAGGCAGCCGGGGAGAATCCGTTCCGGCATGATTTCACCGCGGCCTGCTTGACCGTTATTTCTTCCTCAAGCAGCCGGCGGGCTCCCTGCACTTTTTTGCGGATTTCCTTGTTGTCTGTCTCGACGCGGAGCTTTTGTAAAAAGACATCCACCGCCGCGGCCAGCTTGTCCTGAAAATAGGCCGATGCCTTGCCAATGCGCTCCAGGATGGCGGCATCCGCCTCGGGCAGACTATTGCTGGCAAAAAGGCGGGCGAGCTGGAGCTGGAACTTCTCGCCCACGACGGAGATCTCCTCTCCCGCCTTCCTTTCCGCCTCCCGGATATCGCCGATCCCCAGCACCTGGACCGTCCGGGCGTTTCCGAGCAGAATCCCGATGAAGCGGCGCAGCAGAGAGCGGAAGCGCTGAAAATCGAAGCACTCCCGCAGCAGCCGTTGCTGATAGCCGATCCTGGCCGCTTCGAGCTTTTCCGGAGGCGGATTTCGTTGGACTTTACCGATAAAGTCCAGCACCGCAGGGTCCGTCTTCACGGCCTGCAGGGGGATGGGGGAGCTGAGCACCAAGCCCCCAAGGGTTCTGCAGCGGCTCAAGGCCACATAGACCTGACCGTGGGCAAAGGCGGCTTCGGCATCGACAACCGCCTTTTCAAAAGTGAGGCCCTGGCTCTTGTGGACGGTGATGGCCCAGGCCAGCTTCAAGGGGTACTGCACGAATTCTCCGATTTTGCTGCCGGTGATCTCTTTGGTTTCCGGATCGACACTGTATTTGATATTTTCCCAGGCTGCCCGCTCGACGGCGATCTCCTGGTCATCACCGGCACATTTCACGTGGATCCGGCCGGTTTCGATCCGGGTTATTTTCCCTATTCGGCCGTTGAAATACAGCTTTTGGGGCGATGGATCATTGCGCACGAACATGACTTGGGCGCCTGCTTTCAGCTCGAGAGTCGCGCCAGTCGGATAGGAATATTCCGGAAAATCACCCTCGATCGCAGCGGCGAACCGGTGCTCCTTTGGGGGGAGTGCCTTCAGCCTGGCTTTGTTGATCGCCTCCGCTTTTTTATTGTGGGTGCAGAGGTTGATATACCCCTCGTCTTCTCCCGGCAAGAAGTCCGGACGGCAACGGGAGTTGAGGTGCTGCAGGGTGGCCGCGTCGAGCCGGCGGTCACGTACCCGGTTGAGGAGATCGATGAAGCGGTCGTCCGACTGGCGGTAGATGTGCCGCAGCTCGATGGAGACCAGCTCGGTCCGGCTTAGGGCGTGACTGGAGAAAAAGTAGGCCGAGTCGTAATACTGCCGGAGGATGCTCCGGTCTTCTTCCTTCACCACGGGAGGGAGCTGGTGCAAATCGCCGATCAGGAGCAGCTGCACGCCCCCGAACGGCAGCACGCTGCGCCGATATCGGCGCAGGACAGCGTCCACGCCGTCGAGCAGATCGGCGCGCACCATGCTGATTTCATCGATCACCAGCAGCTCGAGGCGCCTGATGACCTCTCTTTTTTCGTTGCTGAATCGCCGCTGGTGGCGCTCACCTTCCTCGCCTCCAGGGATGTACGGGCCGAAGTCCATCTGAAAAAAAGAATGGAGGGTGACTCCACCGGCATTGATGGCCGCCACGCCGGTGGGCGCGGTGACGATCATGGGCTTGGGCGTCGCCGCTTGCAGCTGGCGCAGGAAGGTGGTCTTGCCAGTCCCGGCCTTTCCGGTCAGAAAGAGGTGGCAATCCGTATGGCGGACGAATTCGCGTGCCAGCTCAAGCTCGGGATTGGAGATGTTCACGAGAGGCGGCCTTATTGCGATTCACCAGGACGCGGGCATTGGAGTCAAGCACTTCGTCCAGATTCTTGCCGATATCCTCTGCCAGAAACCTCAGCACGAGACAGTGTCCCCCCCCGAAACGAGGATTTTACGGCGGCAGGCTGCGGGACCGGACGTCCCGACTCAATGGTTACGCGACGGGAAAAAGGCCTTTTCGACTTGTTCAAGTCAAAAAAGCCCTAGAGTCCTTTTGATTGGTGATCGGGCAAACGGTCCATGTGCCCGGCGCATCCGAGAGATGGCTTTTTGCTTCGGCTCAACACCACTTCCGCCGCAAACGATCACCCGAATCGCGCCCGGCAGAACCGCCGCTTGCCCACTTTGAGCAGGAGCTCGCCCCGGGCGGGGAGGGTGCGGTCGGCATCGGTGACCTTCTCGCCATCCACGGTGACTGCGTTCTGGCTGATGAGCCTCCGGGCCTCGGAGGTGCTCGCGGCGAGACCGGCTTCCACCAGAAGCCGCGGCAGGGCGATCTCGCCATCCGCCCGGATGGCCTTTTCCGGGATCTCCTCGGGGAGGGCGTGCTGGCTGAAGACCCGCTCGAAATTCTCCTCCGCCTTTGCCGCCGCCTCTGCCCCGTGGAAGCGGCCGGCGAGCTCCCGGGCCAGCCGCTGCTTCACCGCCTTGGGATGGAGGCGGCCGGTGCCCATATCGGCTTTGAGCTGCTCGATCTCGGCCGCCGAAAGGTCGCTCAGCAGCTCGTAATAGCGGAACATGAGCTCGTCCGAGACGGAAAGCACCTTACCATAGATGTCGTGGGCCGGCTCGGTGATCCCGATGTAGTTGCCGAGCGACTTGCTCATCTTGTTCACCCCGTCCAGGCCTTCGAGCAGCGGCATGGTGAGGACCACCTGGGGCTCCTGCCCCCAGACCCGCTGCAGATCGCGGCCCATGAGCAGGTTGAACCGCTGGTCGGTGCCGCCGATCTCCACGTCGGCCTTCAGGGCCACTGAGTCGTAGCCCTGGATCAGAGGGTAGAGGAACTCGTGGATGCTGATCGGCCGCTGGTTTTCGAACCGGACCTTGAAGTCCTCCCGTTCGAGCATGCGGGCCACGGTGAGATGGGAAGCGAGCTTGATGAAATCCTCAGAGGTGAGTCCGTTCAGCCAGCTGCTGTTGAAGACCACCTCGGTCTTTCGCGGGTCGAGGATCTTGAAGATCTGCTGCTTGTAGGTTTCGGCATTGCGGGCCACGTCGGCGCGGGTGAGGGGCTTCCGGGTCTCCGACTTGCCGGTGGGGTCCCCGATCATCCCGGTGAAATCGCCGATGAGGAAAAGGACCTGGTGGCCCAGGTCCTGGAAGTGCTTGAGCTTTTGGATGAGGACGGTGTGGCCCAGGTGGAGGTCCGGGGCCGTTGGATCGAATCCCGCCTTCACCCGCAGGGGGACCCCGGTTTCCCGGGACCGCTTGAGCTTGGCCACCAGGTCTTCCCGGGAAATGAGGTCCACCGTCCCCCGCTCGATGAGTCCGATCTGCTCGTCGATGCTTTCCATGGATTCTGCCTTTGCTTCCTAAGCCGAGGCATTATTTGGCATATTCAACGGCCCGGGTTTCCCGGATTACCGTCACCCGGATCTGGCCGGGATAGGTCAGCTGCTCCTCGATCTTCCGGGCGATGTCCTTGCTCATCAAGAGGGCGTCCGCATCGGAGATCTCGCTGCTGTTGGCCACGATGCGAATCTCGCGGCCGGCCTGGATGGCGAAGGACTTGTCCACCCCCTTGAAGGACTGGGCGATCCGCTCCAGGTCCTCCAGGCGCTTGACGTAGGTTTCGAGCATCTCCTTCCGGGCGCCGGGCCGGGCGCCGGAGAGGGCGTCGGCGGACTGCACCAGGACGTCGAGCACGCTGTCTGGAGGGACGTCCTCGTGGTGAGCGGCGATGGCGTGGACGATTTCAGAGGCTTCGCCGTACTTTTTGGCCAGGTCCGCGCCGATGCTGGCATGCGACCCTTCCACCTCGTGGTCGACCGCCTTGCCGATGTCGTGGAGCAGGCCGGCCCGCTTGGCAACCTTGACGTTGAGACCCAGCTCGGCGGCCATGACCCCGCAGAGGAAGGCCACTTCGAGAGAATGCTGGAGCACGTTCTGGCCGTAGCTGGTCCGGTACTTGAGCCGGCCCAGGAGCCTGATGACCTCCACGTTGACCCCGTGGGCCCCCACGTCGAAGGTGGCCTGCTCGCCGGCCTCCCGCATGGAAACCTCGAGCTCTTCCCCCACCTTGCTCACGATCTCTTCGATGCGGGCCGGGTGGATGCGGCCGTCGGTGATCAGCCGCTCCAAGGCAATGCGCGCCACTTCCCGCCGCACCGGGTTGAAGCCGGAGAGAATGACCGCCTCCGGGGTGTCGTCGATGATGATGTCGATGCCGGTGGCCGCTTCGATGGCCCGGATGTTCCGCCCCTCGCGGCCGATGATCCGCCCCTTCATCTCCTCGTTGGGCAGGGGCACCACCGACACGGTCTTTTCGGCCACGTAGTCGGCGGCATAGCGGTTGATCGCCAGGACCAGGATCTCCTTGGCCTTGCGGTCGGCCTTCATCTTCATCTCGTTCTCAATCTTGAGCAGGCTCTTGGCGGCCTCCATGCGGGCCTCGCTCTCGATATTCTCGATGAGCATCTTCTTGGCCTCATCGCGGGTAATGCCGGAGATCCTCTCCAGCTGCAGACGCTGCTGCTCTACGAGATTGGCCGCTTCCTGTCTCTGCTCGCCGACTTTCTTCTCTTCCTGGGCCAGTGCCTGCTCCTTCTTCAGGAAGTCCATCTCCCGCTGGTCCAGCATGTCGATCTTGCGCTCGATCTGGTCGAGCTTCTGGCTCAGCTTCTTTTCCTCTTCGTTGACTTCGTTCTTTCGGGACTTGATCTCCCGCTCCGCCTCCTGCTTGAAGTGATACGCCTCGTCCCGGGCCTGGAGTGAGGCCTCCTTTTTGAGGCGCTCCGCCTCG
>JAJYKH010000189.1 GCA_021788685.1 Deltaproteobacteria bacterium
GTCCCCCTCGTCGAGATACTCCCCCCGCATGAGGATCACCCCGCGCTCGATGGCGTTTTCCAGCTCCCGGACGTTGCCCGGCCAGGGATAATGGATCAGCAGGTCCATGGACCTGGGGGTGACCCCCGTCACCCGCCGGTGGTTTTTGGCCGCGAACCGGGCCAGGAAATGATCGACCAGCAGGGGGATGTCCTCCGGACGCTCCCGCAGGGCGGGAACCGCCAGGGAGACCACGTTGAGCCGGTAGAAGAGGTCTTCCCGGAAGCGCCCCGCCCGGACTTCCTCCTCGAGCACCCGGTTGGTGGCGGCCAGCACCCGGACATCGACCCCGATTGTCTCTCCCCCGCCCACGCGCTGGATCTCGTGCTCCTGGAGGACCCGCAGCAGCTTGGATTGCATCGCCGGCTCCATCTCGCCGATCTCGTCCAGGAAAACGGTGCCGCCCGCGGCCTGCACGAACTTGCCGTCCCGGCGGCGGTCGGCCCCGGTGAAGGCCCCCTTCTCGTGGCCGAAAAGCTCGGATTCGAGGAGGGTTTTCACCAGGGCCGCGCAGTTGATGGTGACGAATGGGCCCGCCCGCCGGGGAGAATTGCGGTGCACCGCCGCAGCGACCAGCTCCTTGCCGGTGCCCGACTCGCCGGTGATGAGAACGGTGGCCTCGGTGGGGGCCACGTAGGAGATCGTCTCCAGCAGGTCAATCATGACCGGCGAATCACCGATGATGTCGCCCCGGTCGAAGCCGTCCCCCGGTCCGCCCCTTGTCTCCGCCTTTTTTTCCGCCGGCTGGAGGTGATCGAGCGCCTTTTCCATGGTGGCCCGCAGCCGGTCGAAGTCGAGGGGCTTCGTCAGGTAGTCACGGGCTCCGGCCTTGATCGCCGCCACGGCATCGTCCACCGAGGAATAGGCGGTCATGATCACCACCGGGATGGCGGGGTTCAGGGCGTGGATCTTCCGGAGCGCCTCCATGCCGCCCATGCGGGCCATGCGGACATCCATGAGGATGGCGTCGAAGGACCGCTCGCCAACCAGGGCCACCGCAATGGCGCCGTCGTCGGCTTCGGCCGCCTGCCAGCCCCAGGTGGAAAGCATGGCCACGAGCATGAAACGGTGGGCCTGATCGTCATCGACCACCAGGATGGATGCCGGCTTGCTCGCTGTGGCCATGGCTCGATTTCGGGGACTCGGGAGAGGGACCGGCGGCAAACCGCCGATAGACAAGCCTTGACAGCTTAACATAAAATTGCTACTAGCTGAACAGCAAACCGAGGGAGCCCTCCCGGAGGGCGCACCTGCCATTTTTCGCCACCTTAGCTCAGCTGGTAGAGCAACGGTTTCGTAAACCGTAGGTCGTCGGTTCGAGTCCGACAGGTGGCTCCACATATAAAAGGGACTGGGGGCAATTGCCCCCAGTCCCTTTTTCTTTCTATTGACTTTTCCTCGAAAATTGAACAAGTTATGCAGCCACACTGGGGCAATCCATCCCGGTGCGCCGCTCCAGGTTTGGACCGTGGCAGGCCCAGTGTCAAAGGGAGGGAGAGTCATGCTCGCGTTCAATTCGGTCCGATCCGAAATCCGCACGGTCGTCGCGCTGCTTTCAGCATTTATTGTGCTCCTGCTCAATGAGGGGAATGGACTTGCCGCCGCCCCAGGCGGCCTCGTCACCCAGGGGAGCTACATCCAGGAGCTCGCCCGCAAGCTGCCGAAGAGCGCCATTCTTCCTCCCAGGGCCTCCGCCCTTGCCGCCAAGGACCTGCATGCGGCCGTGCTCGCCGCCATGAAGCGCCGCGGCATCGAGATCCCCGCCGCGAAAGGTCCGGAAACCCCCCTCACCCGCCTCGACTTCATCGACATCACCTATGCCTTCCTGACGGACCAGCCGGCCGCCACCAACATCGAGCGGAAATACTTCCTGAAGGACCGGAACATCGTCAAGCCGGAGGACATCGGCATCTTCAAGAGCTACGAGGGGGTGGTCACCGACACCCGCCAAGCCACCAAAGACCGCGTCACGGTGACCGGCAGCGAGCCGCTGCTCTTCCGGGACACCATCGAAACCGACGAGGAGTCGCGGGTGGAGCTGCTGTTCGATGACCAGTCCACCCTCACCCTGGGCGAGGACACCTCGGTCGAGATCAACCAGATGATTTACAACCCCAAGGCGAAAACCCGGGAAACCGTCATCAAGCTGGCCCGCGGGAGCCTGAGGTTCAAGGTTTCCAAGATCCCCGCCGCCAATCCCAACTTCCGGATGGAGACCCCCACCGCGGTCATCGGCGTCCGGGGCACGGAAGGGGTGCTGACCGTAGACCGCGAAGGGAAAACCAGCCTGGTCACCATCGAGGGGTTGGTGGGCATGCGGCCCAGAATCGAGTCAGGCCAGGGCAGGCAGGAAGGCGCCCGGCGGGGCGGCGGCAACGGAGGTGGACAGGGTGCCACCGGCCCCGGGGCCGAAGAAGGCGAGGAGGTTCTGGTCGGGAAGAACAACAAGGGCTTCATCGACACCAGCGGCAAGCCAGCGATCGCGCCCGCCTCGGCCGAGGAGCTGAGCGAGGCCGTGGGAAGGACCACCCTGGAGCACCCTGTAAGTCTTGCTGGCGGCGGCAACTTCACCCAAAAAGAAACGGAGGAGGTGCTGGCCAATAAAACCTTGCAGGTGGCTCCTGAGGGCGTTGGTCCGAAGGAGAACGATTCCCACGGTCAAGACCAGGACAAAATAGACGGCCCAGTTAAAATCGACGACGGGCCCAAAAAAGAACCCCAAGACAGGGCCGCCGACCTCGACCGCGATGGCGACGGCCATCTGAACACCGAGGATGCCTTCCCCGACGACCCGACCGAATGGAAGGACTCGGACGGCGATGGCATCGGCGACAACCACGATGCCTTCCCCCACGATCCCCACGAATGGGCCGATTCAGATCATGATGGCGTCGGCGACAACGCCGAGGCCCTCCTCCGTAGCACGTACGAACTGGCCGATTCGGACCGCGACGGCGTAGGAGATAACCTCGATGCCTTCCCCAATGATTCCGATTTCACGACCATTCCTGAAATGATGGCCGCACTCGAAGCGGCCAACCCGGCCACACCCGCGCTCGTCGATCCCGTTTCCCCAAGCGTTTGGATGGCCGCCCTCAAGGTCTCCGCGGCTGATTACGGCGGGTTCCGGCCTTCGACCTATCCATACGGTCTGCAGGTGGGCACCTCCATCCCGGGGGCCACCCTCACTGCCATCGAAAGATCACCGCTGCTCGCCTACGCGGTGCAGGCTGAAGAGGATTTGGTCAACCTCGCGGCCTTGGGGCAGGTTCTTGCCTACGGGGAAACCCACAATGCGCTCTGGAATACGGCCGCCCTTGCGCTCTCCCAAAACGATATCCGCGCGCGGGATGCGGCGCTGGCCGAGATCGCCGATGCCCAGGCGGGGCGAGTGCTCAAGGATAGCCAGAACAACTGGGTGCGGGTGCAGCAGTACGTATTCCGGCCCGACGCCAGCACGGTGCAGGTGGTGAACGTCAATTTGCGAGCGGCCCCGGCCGGCGTTTCGGGCGGCGCGGATGGCGTCCTGGGCGGCCTCACTGTCATGGACTGGCGGACCTCGTTCACCTCGACCCTCCCAGGAGGCACCGACCTTCTCGCCTTGCCCTGGGCCGATTATCTCACCACCACCTACAATAGATGGGAGCATCCCGCAATCGCCAACGCGAGCGCCTACCAGTTGGCAGGCATGTCGGTGACCTTTTCGCACGGGACCAACCACCTCACGGAAGAACGGACGTTTGACACGGTTTCCGAAAATTACCAGGAAATTACAGCCAAGAAACTGACCGTAGCCGTCGATGGTAACGACCCCATCAGCGATTCCCTCTTTTCGACTACGACTGCAGATGCTGGCAATGGTTTCAAATACCTATTCCGTGACGGCATGATCGACGTCTCCTTTCATGTGGTGGGGGATGCTATCGACGAGGCCGGTACCGGCGTGATCGCCGGGTATGGAGATATGTCTATTCGCGATATCTGGGAGGCCTTGAGCGCGAACCTCCCCGGGAGCGGCTTCGGCATCGACGGCAACAACCTGGAGATAGCCATTGGGTTTACTCGACATGACGGCCTCGACGCCCCCATGGACCTCGTCTACATCCCTTTGCCGCGGATGGACTGGAAAGCGCCGGGTGATGCGTACCAATATTATTAACCTGCTCAGGACAGGGGAAATGATCCGCTCGATATGGAATCGGCCTAATGCCGGCTTGGCCTGGGCCCTGTGCTGCGGGGTGGGGCTTCTTCTGGCCGCCCCTTCCCTCGCGGCCGCGGAAAGCGAAACCAAGAAGCCGGGCCTGGCGAGCCAGATCAAGCTCGACTGGCTCTTCCAGGCCACGGGCTATCTCACCACCTCGAAGCTCCTCGGCTCTTCCGACGTTTTGGGCGGCAACGGCTCGGTGGTGGCGGCCCCGGTGGTACAATTCACTCCGGACAAGGCCCTCATCCTGCTTTACAGCGGCTCCTACCGGAAATCCAAGCAGGTCTACGCCGAGGACGAAGGCCCCAAGCTGTTCTCCGAGGAGCAGCTCCACTCCTTTGCTCCCACCTTCCGCTACGCCTGGTCGCCCAAGCTGGTGCTCAGCCCCTCCCTTCTTTACACCGACTCGCGGCTGAAGGAGACATCGGACGATTCCTGGTCGAGCGGCCTTTACAACTACCGGGAAGAGGGGGGCGGCTTGAACGCGGAGTACACCCTCAAGGCCGGGGCAGCCGGGCAGAACCTCCTGGCCGCGGGGGTTCAGCGGTTCGACCGCACCTATCCGAACTTTCACAGCCTCGCCTCCCTGGCCGGCATACCCTTCGAGGAGAATGAAAAGGATTTCACCGGCACCCTGGTTTCCGTCGCCTACAACCAAGTGCGGGCACGTGGGCTCTCGAGCAAAACCTCCCTCAGCTATCTCGACAAGGATTACGACGACAAGCTGGTGGAGTCCCCGACCGGCGAACGGTTCAATGATCGCCAGCACGACTCCGTTGTCACCCTGGGCGAGGAGCTTCTCTGGCACGCCGCCGGCCCCTGGGGGTATTCCCTCGCCGGGGCGGTGGCGGTCACCGACAGCAATCAGAATCTGGCCGAAGGGGCGTTTCCCTTCGTCACCTTCCAGCCCGACTACTACTCGTCCAAAAGCTTTACCCTTTCTCCAGGCATTACCTACACCCAGCCGTTGGCCGGGGAGCGGAGCATCACCTACGGCGCCATCTATGCCGTCACCCGGCTGGGCTATGACTCGCGGCGGGCCGCGGACCAGAACGGCAATCTCCTGGGGGACAAGGAGGTGGACTGGACCCACGACTTTACCCTACGGGCCGTCTACACCCTGGACAAGCACTGGAGCTTCGGGGCCATCGCCGAGTACACCCGGGCCGCCTCCAACATGAAAGACGAGCGCATCTTCCGCTACGATTACGAAATCCTCAACCTTTCGGGCGGATTCTCCTTCCGGTACTGATGCGCCTTTCATGAAGGGATTCTTCCGGATCAATCCGGTCACCATTTTCGGCGCGGCGACCCTGGCCGTCCTCGCCACCGTTTTCTGGCCGCCGGGCTTCGCCGGCCGGCTGGAGCTGCTGGTTCAGGACCTCTTCTTCACGATTCGCGGCCCCGTGGCGCCAGGAAACGAAGTGGTTATCGCCGCCATCGATGAAAAATCGATCGACAAGCTGGGCCGCTGGCCGTGGCCCCGCCGGACCATGGCCGATCTGGCCGAAAAGCTTTCCGCTTACGACGCCAAGGTGTTCGGC
>JAJYKH010000190.1 GCA_021788685.1 Deltaproteobacteria bacterium
GGAGCAGTGGTTCATCGCGATGGAGAATAACGACCTGCGGGGAAAGGCGCTCGCCGCCATCCGCCAGGTCTCCTGGGTCCCCAAATGGGGGATGGAGCGCATCTACGGGATGGTGGAGTCCCGGCCCGACTGGTGCCTCTCCCGGCAGCGCGCCTGGGGGGTGCCCATCACCGTCTTCTCGTGCAAGCAGTGCGGGGAGATCGTCCGCGACGAGCAGGTCGCCGCCCGCATCGTCGACTTCTTCCGCACGGAAGGGGCGGACGCCTGGTTCCGGCGCGAGCCGGCGGACTTCCTGGGCGAGAATGGACGGTGCGCCAAGTGCGGCGGCGCGGAATTCGAGAAGGAGCAGGACATCCTCGACGTCTGGTTCGACTCCGGGGTGAGCTACGCGGCGGTCCTTGAGGAGCGGCCCGAGCTGGCCTGCCCGGCCGATCTCTATCTCGAAGGCAGCGACCAGCACCGGGGCTGGTTCCAGAGCTCGCTGCTCGCGGCGGTGGGCACCCGGGGGGTGCCGCCCTACAAGGGCGTGCTCACCCACGGCTTCGTGGTGGACGGCCAGGGCAAGAAGATGTCCAAGTCCATCGGCAACGTCATCGCCCCGTCGGAGATCATCGAGAAATACGGCGCCGAGATCCTCCGCCTGTGGGTGGCCTCCGAGGACTACCGGGACGATGTCAAGATCTCCGATGACATCCTCCGGCAGCTTTCCGACGCCTACCGGAAGATCCGGAACACCATCCGCTTCCTCCTGGGCAACCTTGCCGATTTCGACCCGGCCGCCCACCGGGTGGCTTACGCCGACATGGAGGAGCTCGACCAGTGGGCGCTCCACGAGCTGGAGCAGGTAAAGCGCAAGGTGACGAAGGCCTACGAGGGGTTCGAGTTCCACGCCGTTTTCCACGGCCTCTACCAGTTCTGCACGGTCACCATGAGCGCCCTGTATCTCGACATCCTGAAGGACCGGCTCTACACCTCGCTGGCGGACGCGCGCGACCGCCGGGCGGCCCAGACCGTCCTCTACGACACGGCGGACGCGGTGGTGCGGCTCATGGGGCCGATCCTCGCCTTCACCGCCGCCGAGGCGTGGGGGCATCTGCCCGCCGCGCCCGGCCGGGAGGAGAACGCCCATGTGGCCCGGTTCCCGGCCCCGGAGGACGACCACCTGCGGCCCGAGCTGGGGAAGAAATGGGAGCGGCTGCTCGCGGTGCGGGCCGAGGTCACCAAAGCCCTGGAGCTGGCCCGACAGGACAAGGTGATCGGCCACTCCCTGGAGGCGGACGTCGAGGTGGCGGTGGGCGGCGAGCTGGCGGAATTCGTGACCGCCAACTGGGAGCTGCTCAAGATGGTGGCCATGGTTTCCGACCTGCGGCTGGTGGCGGACACCGGGCCGGAAGGGTACCGCTCCGCGGAGCTGCCCGATCTCTCGGTGCTGGTGCGGCCTGCGGCCGGCGGCAAGTGCGAGCGGTGCTGGACCCGCTCGGAAACGGTCGGCGCAAATGAAAAGCACCCGCTGCTCTGCAGCCGGTGCACTGAGGCGGTGACCAAACTTGGCTTCTAACGTGTCCGCCCGCGAGCCGCTGCTGTGGATGGCCGGGGTGATCCTCATCGACCAGCTCAGCAAGTGGTGGATCATGACCTCGTTTTTCCTGTACGAAAGCAGGACGGTGGTGCCGGGCTTTTTCAATGTGACCTTCGTCACCAACACCGGCGCCGCCTTCGGCTTTCTGGCGGGACAGGAAAACGTCTTCCGCCAGGCCTTTTTCGTGGGGATCGCCCTGCTGGCCCTGGCGGCGCTGGCCCTCGCGTACCGCCACTTCCGCAACGAAGGGCGGCTGGCGGTCACCGGCCTCGGGCTGATCGCCGGGGGCGCCGTCGGCAACCTCATCGACCGGCTGCGCTTCGGCCGGGTCATCGACTTCCTCGACGTCTACATCGGCCCGCACCACTGGCCGGCCTTCAACGTGGCCGACAGCGCCATCACCATCGGCGCGGGGCTGCTCATTTTCTGCAGCCTGAAGGGCCGCACAAAATGAGGATCGCTATTGCTTGAGGTTGAAGGCAGGGGCCAATCTTATTTTCGGGGCTTGGTGGGGGTTTCCCCTCCGATCTCCAACAGTAGGGTGGGCATCGCCCACCGTTGCTCCGAAATTCCGGCAAATTGGTGGGCTGTGCCCACCCTACCAGCTCATAGCAGGTTGGAGGAGCGCTTCGCTTGAGGTCGGAGGCAAAGGCCAATCGTATTGCGGGGCTTGGGGGGCGGGTTTTCGCTTTTGCCTCCACCCTCAAACCTCCTACCTCCAACAGGAAAGACTCCTTCAAACATCCCGAACGGAGATAAACTTTATGGCAGCAGGCAAAATCGCCATTCTCTTCCCCGGCCAGGGCTCGCAGTTCGTGGGCATGGGCAGGGAGTTCATCGAGGCCGACCCGGAGGCGGCCGCCCTCATGGACACCGCCGAGGCGGTGAGCGGCTTTCCGTTGCGGCGGCTGTGCCTGGAAGGGCCCATGGAGGAGCTGACCCGCACCGTGCACCTGCAGCCGGCGATGACGGTGGTCAACCTCATCTGCTGGCAGGCGGTGAAGAAGGCGGGCATCCGGCCCGACTGCCTGGCCGGCCACAGCCTGGGGGAATACAGCGCCCTCTGCGCCGGCGGAGTGCTCACCCCGGCCGACACCCTCAAGCTGGTCACCGAAAGGGGCCGGCTCATGGAGCGGGAAGGGAGCAAAAACCCGGGGACCATGCGGGCGGTGCTCGGGCTCACCCTCGACGAGGTGCAGGCGGTCCTCGCGGGCGTTTCGAACGGAGTGGCCACCGCAGCCAACCACAACTCGGAAAAACAGGTGGTGATCTCGGGCGAAGCGCAGGCGGTGGAGGCGGCTGCGGCCGAGGTGGGGAAGCGCGGCGGCAAGGCGATACCCCTCAAGGTGAGCGGCGCCTGGCACAGCCCCCTGGTGGAGGCGGCGGTGCCCGATTTCACCGCGATCATGGCGGGAATCCCCTTCCAGTCGCCGACCATCCCGGTGCTCTTCAACGTCACCGCCCGCGAGGAGCGGGAGCCGGCGGCAATCCGCGCCGCCATGGCCCGGCAGATCGCCTCCATGGTGCGCTGGCACGAGATCGTCCACGCGCTCCTCGCCCGCGGGATGCGGACCTTCGTCGAGGTCGGGCCCAAGACCGTGCTCACCGGCCTGGCGAAGAAGATCGTGCCGGCCGATGTCCCCTGCACCTTCCTCCAGGTGGAAAATCCCGAGACCCTGGCCAAGGCCCGGGAGGAGCTCGGCCACCTAAAAAAATGAACGTCGAACATCGAACATTCAACATCGAACTTTGAATTAGGAAAGACATCGGACCGCTTGGGTGCCGTTGCCTTTCATTCGGCGTTGGACGTTCGATGTTCGGTGTTCGACGTTCGAGATCTTCCCTTCGGCCGGATCTCCGCCTCCACGGTGCCGCGGTTGATCGGAACAAGAGAATGTGACAGAATAATAAGCTGGTCTCCGTCCCCCGTCCCTTCTTCCGGAGCTTGACATCTTCTGCCCGGGGAAGTATGGTGGTCGGATTTCCCTCTCCGGGGGCACGGCCGTAGCTCGCCTTCGAACCAGGCGCCCTCCGGCGGCGGCCCCGCGGGATTTTTTTGTTCCAGCGGCGGTGAGCCGGCTCGATCACCCGCCGCCGGACTTCTGAGCTTGCGAGACATGTTCGAGAGTCTCTCAGATCGTTTAAATACAGTATTCAAGGACCTGCGCGGCCACGGCCGGCTGACCGACGAGAACATCCAGGAGGCGATGCGGGAAGTCCGCATGGCCCTCCTCGAGGCCGACGTCAACTTCAAGGTGGTGAAGGAGTTCGTCTCTTCCGTCGCCACCAAGGCCGTCGGCCAGGAGGTCGTCCAGAGCCTGTCGCCCGGCCAGCAGGTCGTGAAGATCGTTCACGACGAGCTGGTTGAGCTGCTCGGCGGCCAGGCCGAGCCCCTCAACCTGGGGGGCAAGCCGCCCGCGATCATCATGCTGGTGGGGCTCCAGGGCTCGGGTAAGACGACTACCGCCGGCAAGCTGGCCCGCCTGCTCAAGAGCAAGGGCCGGAAACCATATTTGGTGCCGGCCGACGTCTACCGGCCGGCGGCCATCAACCAGCTCCAGGTGCTGGCCGGCCAGGTGGACGTGCCGGTCCACCCCTCACGGCAGGAGCAGGACCCGGTGGCCATCTGCCGGGAAGCGGTGGATGCCGCCAGCCGGCAGGGCCGGGATACGGTGATCCTCGACACCGCCGGCCGCCTCCACGTGGACGAGGCGCTCATGGGCGAGCTGCGCCGGATCCGGGAGGCGGTGACGCCGGCCGAGATCCTGTTCGTGGCCGACGCCATGACCGGCCAGGACGCCGTGTCGGTGGCCGACAAGTTCAACCGGGACCTGGCCATCTCCGGCGTGGTCCTCACCAAGATGGAGGGCGATGCCCGCGGCGGCGCGGCCCTGTCCATCAAGAAGATCACCGCCCGGCCCATCAAGCTGGTGGGCGTGGGCGAAGGGCTGGATGCCCTCGAAATCTTTCATCCCGACCGGGTGGCCTCCCGGATTCTCGGGATGGGCGACGTCCTCACCCTGATCGAAAAGGCCGAGGCGGTCGTCGACAAGGAAAAGGCGGAGGCCCTGGCCCGGAAGCTCAAGAAGAACGCCTTCACCCTGGAAGATTTCCTGGATCAGATCCAGCAGATCAAGAAGATGGGCAGCCTGGAGCAGATCATGGGCATGATCCCCGGGCTCAACCGGCTCAAGCAGGTGCAGAACATGCCCAAGCCGGACCAGAAGGAGCTGGTCCGGGTGGAAGCGATCATCCGCTCCATGACCGCAGACGAGCGGCGCACCACCAAATGATCAACGCGAGCCGCCGGCAGCGGATCGCCAACGGCAGCGGCACCGCCGTCCAGGACGTGAACCGGGTGCTCAAGAGCTACACCGAGATGCTCAAGATGATGAAGAAGATCAAGGGCGGCCCGATGATCGCGGGCGGCAAGAAGAGAAAGCTCCCCAAGGGACTCAGATAGTGTCCATCCGGAAACGGTCTTTTCGCCCGATTGCTGCGTTGCTCAGTCGCCTGGAAATGCTCACGTACAGGAAGTACGCTCCGCTTTCCAGGCTCCCTCGCGTCTTGCACTCGAACGAAAATCCTCATTTCGGGAAGACACTCGGATAAAAGGCAATACCAACCCCGGCAAGCCGGGTGATCGGAGGAAACATCGGCATGGCAGTCAAGATCCGCTTAGCGAGATTGGGCAGAAAGAAAAGACCGTTCTACCGCATCGTGGTGGCCAATTCCGAGGCTCGGCGCGATGGCAAGTTCCTGGAGGTGGTCGGCACCTACGACCCCCTGCAGGAGCCGGCGGCCATCCTCATCAAGCACGACAAGCTGAAGGTCTGGCTCGACCAGGGCGCGGAGCCGACGGAAACGGTCCGCTCGCTGATCGCCAAGTGCCCGGCCCCTCCGGCCGCTGAATAACGCGCCGCATGAAGGAACTGATCACGTTCATCGCGACCTCCCTGGTGGACCGGCCCGAAGCGGTGGAGGTCGGGGAGTCCGTCCAGGACGATGCCACGGTCTTCGAGCTGCGGGTCGCCAAGGAGGACATCGGCAAGGTGATCGGCAAACAGGGCCGGACGGCGCGGGCGATCCGGGCCTTGCTGGCCGCGGCCGCCTCCCGGGAAAACAAGAAGGCGCGGCTGGAAATCCTCGAGTAGCCGGATCGTCGTAAGCGATCACAGACGCTGAGCGGCCTGTTCGCGTAGCCGATC
>JAJYKH010000191.1 GCA_021788685.1 Deltaproteobacteria bacterium
GGAAACGGCCTCAGGCAGCCGGAGGCGTTTGCCGCGATCATGACCAGGAACGAGGCCATGCTGGGGGTGTTCGCCTATGTCGAGCGCATCGCCCGGACGCAGTATCCCGTTTTCATCACCGGAGAGGCCGGCACCGGCAAGGAGCTGGTGGCCGAGGTCCTGCACAACCTGAGCGGCCGGGCCGGCAAATTCATCACGATCAACATCGCCGGCCTGGACGATACCGTCTTTTCCGACACCCTCTTCGGGCACCGGAGGGGGGCCTTCACCGGTGCCGGACAGGACCGGGCAGGCCTCCTCGAGCAGGCGGCGGGGGGAACGATTTTCCTCGACGAGATCGGCGACCTCTCCCCCGCCAATCAGGTGAAGCTGCTGCGGCTGATCCAGGAAGGCGAGTTCTACCCGCTGGGCGACGATCGCCCCAGGAAATCGGACGCCCGGGTCCTGGTCGCTACCAATCGGGATTTGGCCTCCCTGCAGGCGGACCCGTCCTTTCGGGACGATTTGTATTACCGTCTGAAGATCCATCACCTCCATCTGCCGCCCCTGCGGAACCGGCTTGACGACCTGCCGCTGCTCATCGCCCATTTTCTCGCGGAGGCGTCGGCCAGCGAAGGGCGCAAACCGCCCGAGGTGGATCAGGAGATCATCCGTCTGCTCCGGGACCATTCCTTCCCGGGCAATGTCAGGGAGCTCAAGGCCATGGTGTGCGACGCCCTGAGCCTCTCTCCCGGCAGGAAGCTCCAGGCCGGGCCGTTCCGGACGGCCCTCGGGCAGCCGGGTCCGGCCGCGCTGGTCCCCGTGCCGGCCGAAGAGGAGGTCCCGCCCCTTGAGGCCAGGATCCAGACCCTGAAAGAGGCGGAAAAGAGCCTCATCGCCGAGGCCCTGCGCCGCACCGGCGGCAATCAGCAACAGGCGGCCCGGCTGCTGGGCATCACCCGGCAGGCCCTGAACCGCCGCCTCAACCGGGCGAAGTTGAAAGGGGAAGAGGGGAGGGCGGGATCCGAATCCAGGAGAGGGAGGGCGGAAAGGGGAAGGCCAGAGGTGATTGTGCCCTAACGGCGGCACATTACAAAGATCATCCCCCCCAACGGCCGTTCAGGCCGGTGAAAGCGCCCGCTGCCCCAGTCAGGCCGGAATCGCCGGAGTGGCCGGCGCCCAGCCTGACGGCGTCCGCCGCCGGCTTCCCGGCCGCGGTGCGGATGGATGGTGGCGCAATGCCTTTTCTGATGAGATGCACAAGGGGCGTTCAGTTTTTCGATGGCCGTCTTGTTGATCTCGGGGCCGGTGCCGAAGGTCACTAGCTCGATCTCCTTGCCCAGCTCACGGGAAAGGTCCCGGACCAGCCGCTCGAATTTGTCAAAGGTGCTGCCGATGGGCAGATGCGGATATTCAAGGTGGTGTCGCGCAGCTCGTTGGTCAACCGCTCCACCTCTTCGGCGATGCTGACGAACAGTGGGTCGCGTTTGAGATTGGCGGCCTGGGTGAACCGGGTCTGGATGGTCACCATCTTGCCCACCAGGTTTGCAAGGTGGTCCAGTTTTTCAGCCGGGACCCGGAGGCTCGCCGCCGCTTCCCGGGGCTGCGCTTCTTCCTTTTTCTGGCGCTCCTGCCTGGCTTCCTTGACCTGCTGCTGCTCATCCAAGGCAGACTGCACTTGGCCCGGGGATACCATGCCCCGCTCCACCAGCAGCTGGCCCAGTCTTTTTTGGGCGGCCAGGGCAGCTCTGACATCCTCGGCAGTGAGGTCGCCCCTTTCGATGAGGATTTCGCCTAATTTCTTGTAGGCTTCTTTATTGCCGGCATCCGCAGTGCTGCCGATGAGGTCGATCGTGAGCCCGCAATCGCCCTCCACGAAGACATCCTTGATGGCATCGACGCCTTGGTCGGTAGTGAGAATGATGTCCCAGAAGAGATAGCAGCTCTCCGCGCTGAAATTTTCAATGGTGGGGACATGGTCGAGCTGGGCGACGATCCTGCAGGTGCCCAATGCCCGGATTTCCTTCAGCAGCGCGAGCGGGTTGGCGCCCTTGGCAAAGATGCCCCGCTGGGGCGTGAAGCGAATCCGGTAGGTCGCCGGAGCTCCGAAAAGGGCATCCGAGGGCGCTCTCCCCGGGGCGGCGGCGACTTCTTCCTCGGAGGCGCTCTCGCATTGACCTTCGCTCATCCTTCCAACTCCTCTGTCCAGATACAGGTGCGGCCGGTGTCAACGGTACACCCGGTATGCCGGTCGAAGCCGGCGAGCGGCACGATCTTTTCGATGGCCTGGTTGCCGGACCGGACGACCGACAGCCGTTTGCCCTGCTCGATCGAGGAACGATGGGCGGCGCAGATGGCCTGCAAGCCGATGAGGTCGATTTCGGTGACCGCCAGCAGATCCAACAGCAGGACTTCATCGGCGGCTGCCAGGGATTGGGCGAGAGCCGCCTTGATCTCTTCTCCATGCTGGATGGTCATGCTTCCACCCAAGGTGAGGATCCGAACGTTCGGCTGATATGCAGAAATGGCATGGTGGGTGGTCAGCTTATCCATTCACCGTTTCTCCTTGAGCCCTTATGACATGAGCACGGCAGCCGCTCTCCGCACAGGGAGGTGGTCGGAGAGCGGCTGCCGCCAAACCGAAGGAGTTCGCAGGGATAGAAGTACAAAAAGCGTACCAGAGGGAGCAGGTAACTCTCTTTACGAGGAACCGCGGCCCTTTTCAGGATGAATGGCGGATGCGGAACGAGCTTGGAAGGTGATTGTCAGAGCAACTCTCGTTGATGTGCGCAACTTTTGTTGCGGTCACCTTGTTTTCCAGCAAGGGAAAGAGATTGTGGGAGAAAATGGCGAAAACCGCGTCAACCTTTGTTGCGGAAGGGACGGTACGTCTTCCGGGATTTCCCTGTCAGGGCCATGTCCTTCTCCGCATCGGAGCGCATTCTGGTCCAGATACCATGTTTTTCTGTATTCACCGCCGGGAGAGCGGCCGTTTGCCATGGCTGCCGGGAGGATTGCCGATCCAGCCTTCTCTCGGGCGGAGAAGAATTTCCTCCTAGCGTGTTGCTCTTTATGATAGCCGACCACAGGAGAAATGGGATTCTGGTCGCGGATGATTCCGTTGCACGGTTTTCGGGCCTCTCGCTGCAGAAAGCCGGCCCGGGGATCCCGATGGTGCCATCGTCTTCCTCCCCATCCATGTCCGGGCGATGACCACCCCAAGCGGACGGGCATCGGGGCCGGCCAGCCCTTTCCCGGGCAGGAGCTGACCGGTCTCTTCTTTGTGAGCCGCTATTTCTCCGCCATCTGGGCGAAAACGGCTTCGGCCCCCTGCCGGATTTCCTCTTCCGACAGGTCCCGGCTGTGGGTGGCCAGGCTCCAGGAGTAGCCGAAGGGGTCCTGCACCGTCCCCATCCGGTCGCCCCAGAACATGTCCTCCACCGGCATCGTGACCCGGGCCCCGGCCGCCATCGCGGTCCGGAAGGCCTCGTCCACGTTGTCCAGATACAGATAGAAGCTCACCGGGGAGCCGCCCAGGGTTTCCGCGCTCCGGCAGGGGTTTTGGGGATGCTCTTCACCCATCATGACGATGGAATCGCCGATCCAAAGCTCCGCGTGGATCACTCCCTGGCCGCCGGGGCCGAGGGCAACGTATCGCTCCCGGGCGCCGAAGGCCCGCTTGTAGAACTCGATCGCCTTCCGCACATCCTTGAGCATCAGCATCGGGGTGATGGTGTGGTATCCTTCCGGAATGGGTCTGGTCATGGCAGCGCTCCTTCTCGGTTGGGGTTCATTCCCATTATCCCAGATGAGCCGGATGGGTCCAAGGAGGATTCGGCCTCCGGATATCCGCAGGATTTTTCCCTGTCCATTTTGCGGGAGCCGCCAGGAGATGGGCGCTTGCTTCCGCACTCCCGGAAAGGAGGAGGGTTTTCCCGCCCTTGCGCCGAACGGGAATTCGGAGATGTGCTATTCTGGAGGTGAGGAGTGATGACCGAAGCGGAAGCTCATCCGAGGTCAACCGCTGCGCATCGAAGGAGGTGAGAGGGAAAGACCGGGGCTAACCGGCCCCCGTTCAGGCCTAGGCGGAAGACTTTTCCATCCGGCGAGGACGCGGCCCGCCCCCGGGACGGGAGTGGCACCGGCGGGCCGTCCGCAATCGCGGCCACTCCAGGGGGAAGAGCATGGATATCTACGACAAGGCGATTCTGCTGGCGGCGCTCGACAGCGAATACTGCCAGCTGTCCCATGGCCCCTTCGATACCCGCGAGAATCACAAGGCGGTGGATTTCCTGGTCTGCCCGTTGGGGTACCGGGAGGGCGAGGGCGTGGAGGTGCAGGTTCGGGAGCTCACGATTCCCATCTGCTCCGACTGCGCCGACGGGCTCCACGACGAGGAATGGACCCTGCTTTACTGCCTCAACTGCCTGGCAAGCCAATGGATCCTGCGGCCCATCTCCCGGCTCCGGTACCGCCATAACCTGATCTGGCTCGGGAGCTGCCCCCATTGCGCCGAAACCTTCGGCGGCATCTCCTTCAACGAGCCCGCCTCCCTTCATTCCACCTGCCATTGACCGGCGAAGAGGCCGGGATCTCCCCACCTCCACAGTCCACCCTTCCGGGTGGCCTGTTGTTTGAACCTGCCAAGGTTCCGACCGTTTCAACCCGTTTGAAAGGCTCGATCGGTCGGATCAGTTGGATCGGTCTGATCGAGGTTTGAGAGGTATTGCCTCAGCCGAGACGCATGCTGATGTCGCAGGCCGGGGCGGAGTGGGTGAGGGCGCCCACGGAGATGAGATCGACCCCGGCTTCGGCCGCCTCGCGGACGTTGGCGAGGGTGATGCCCCCCGAGGCCTCGACCAGGGCGCGGCCGGCCACCAGGGCCACCGCCTCCCGCATGGCGGCGGGCGTCATGTTGTCGAGCATGATGATCTCCACCTGGCAACCAAGGCATTCCTCCACCTGGGCAAGGGTGGCGGCCTCCACCTCGACTTTGAGGGTGTGCGGCGCCCGGGCGCGCACCCGGCGGACGGCCTCGGCGATGGAGCCGCAGGCGGCGATGTGGTTGTCCTTGATGAGAATGCCGTCGGCCAGGCCGAAGCGGTGGTTGTGGCCGCCGCCCGCCCGCACGGCGTATTTCTCCAGTACCCGCAGCCCGGGGGTGGTCTTGCGGGTGTCGACGATCCGTACCGGGAGCGGCCGGACGCGCTCCACGAAGCGGTCGGTGAGGGTGGCGATGCCGCAGAGGCGCTGGGCGAGATTGAGGGCCACCCGCTCCGCCTGGAGGAGGTCGGCGACCGGCCCGACAACTTCGAGGAGCACGTCGCCTGGAGCGGCCCGGGTCCCGTCGGGGGCCAGTTTCAGGACCGAAACGTCCGCGTTCCTGAGCTGGAAGACGCGGGCGGCCACCTCCAGGCCCGCCGCCAGGAAGGTGTCCTTGGCCACGAACGCGGCCTCGCCCGCCTGGTCGGGGGGGAAGATGGCCTCGGTGGTGAGGTCGCCGAAGCCGATGTCTTCCCGGAGGAAGCTGCGGATGGCAGTATCGAGGGCAAGGGGGTCCATGCTGGTGACTCGGGATTTTTCTGGTGGATCTTTGGGTTGGGAGCGCTTCGCTTGAGGTTGGCGCTCCGCGGTCGGAAGATCGCTGCGCTTGAGGTTTGAGGAGCGCTTCGCTTGAGGCAACTGCCTTAAGCCTTTGCCTCCAACCTTCTATGAGCCACAACTGTCAAGCCGTTCTTTTGGGGTTAGGCTTTCATCTTATCCATCGGGTTGCGGAGTGAAGAGACCCACCATC